>NZ_JBHUSF010000020.1:0-57070 GCF_042673295.1 Rhodococcus sp. NPDC057014 | reverse complement strand
CACCCCGACGTCGCGGTTGTGCCGGAGGAACCGGCGCCGGGTGACCTCGGCGATGCTGGCGACGTCGTCGGAGCGGCCGTCGCCGGCCGCCTCCTTGATGGCGTAGTGCCGGTAGTCGGACTTGCGCGGCAGCCCGTCCTCGAAGACGACGAGGGAGGCCACCACGTCGGTGCCCTGCACGTGGCTGATGTCGACACATTCGATGCGCAGCGGCGCCGAGTCCAGGTCGAGGGCCTCCTGGATGCCCTGCAGGGCCGCCGACCGCGACGTGAAGTCGCCGGCGCGGCGCAGCTTGTGCTGTTGCAATGCCTCCATCGCGTTGCGCTGCACGGTCTCGGCGAGTGCCTTCTTGTCGCCGCGCTGCGGCACCCGGAGACGGACGGCGGAGCCGCGGAGCCCGCTGAGCCATTCCTGCACCTGCTCGGCGTCCGGCGGCAGCACGGGCACGAGCACCTCCCGCGGCACCCCGCTGCTGCCCGCCTCCGGGTCGGCGGCACCCGACAGCGCCGCCTGCTCACCGTAGAACTGGGTGAGGAACTGCTCGACCAGCAACGGCAGGTCCGAGCCCGCCTCGGAATCGACGGCGGCCCAGTCGATGACGTCGCCGGCCTTCTCGACCACCCAGCCGCGCTGCCCGCGGACGCGGCCGCCCCGGACGTGGAACACCTGGACCGCCGCCTCGAGTTCGTCGGTCGCGAACGCGGCGACGTCGGCGTCGGTGCCGTCGCCGAGCACGACGGCCTGCTTCTCCAGCGCCCGCCGCAATGCGCCCACGTCGTCGCGCAGCCGCGCCGCCGTCTCGAAGTCGAGTTCCTCGGACGCCTGCTGCATCCGGGCCTCGAGCTGCCGGACCAGTTTGTCGGTGCGCCCCGACAGGAAGTCGCAGAAGTCCTCGACGATCTTGCGGTGTTCGGCCGCGGACACGCGGCCGACGCACGGCGCGGAGCACTTGTCGATGTAGCCGAGCAGGCAGGGGCGGCCGATCTGGTTGTGCCGCTTGAACACCCCGGCCGAGCAGGTGCGGGCGGGGAACACCCGCAGCAGCAGGTCGAGGGTTTCGCGGATGGCCCACGCGTGCGAGTAGGGGCCGAAGTAGCGGACACCCTTGCGCCGGGGGCCGCGGTAGACGAACAGCCGCGGGTACTCCTCGTTCAGGGTGACCGCGAGAACCGGGTACGTCTTGTCGTCGCGGTAGCGGACGTTGAACCGGGGATCGAATTCCTTGATCCAGTTGTATTCGAGCTGAAGCGCCTCGACCTCGGTGCTCACCACGGTCCACTCGACGCTGCCGGCCGTGGTCACCATCTGGCGGGTGCGCGGGTGCAGCGTCGAGACGTCGGCGAAATAGGAATTCAGCCGTGATCGAAGACTCTTCGCCTTCCCGACATAGATGACCCGGCCGTGCGGATCGCGGAACTTGTACACCCCCGGGTCGACCGGAATCGTTCCGGTCGCGGGGCGATATGTCGAAGGATCGGGCACCCCTCCACGTTAGTCGGCGCCACCGACCAACCCCGCATCCGCGGCGTCACGGAGGGGTGGCTGCCCGGTCAGGACGGCGCGTACTCCGACGCGAGCGCGCGGAACCGGTCGACGGCGTCGACGGCGTACTCGCGGTCGTTCGACTGGATGGCCATCACGGCCAGGTACTCGTCGTCGGGCAGCTCGATCCGCGCCCACGCCGAGCCGTCCGGGAAGGACAGCCCCTCGTACAGGTCCCAGTCGACGATGCGCTCACCGAGCACGTTCCGCACGGCGATGCCGCGGGGCCCGATGCGCACCCGCGGGCGGGTCAGCAGCAGGACGGCGGCGGCGAAGAGGCAGCCGATGCCCGCGAACGCCAACTGGTCGGCGAGCCGGAAGTACACGCCCGTCGAATCGCCGCGCAACAGGATCGCGAACGTCACGTGGACGACGACGAGCAGGACCGCCACCCCGATCGCGTAGCGGCGGGACTTGCGTGGCTTCGCGACGAGTGTCCACTCGGATTCGGGGGTGGTCACGGGCGGATCCGGATCATGCGAAGGACTCCTCGGCCCGGCGCAGTCGCGCCAACGTGACGGCGGTGTCGAGTGCGGCAGCGCACGCCTGCCCGCCCTTGTCCTCGACGGACCCGGGCAGGCCGCTGCGGTCGACGGCCTGCTGCTCGGTGTCCGTGGTGAGCACACCGTTCCCGACCGGGGTGCTCTCGTCCAGCGAGACCCGGGTCAGACCGGCCGTGACGGCGTCGCAGACGTATTCGAAGTGCGGGGTCCCGCCGCGGATCACGACACCGAGCGCGACGACGGCGTCGTGGCTGCGGGCGAGCGCCTGCGCGACCACGGGCAGTTCGATGGCGCCCGCGACGCGGACCAGCGTGACGTTCTTCACGTTCGCCTCGGCGGCCACGCGCTGCGCACCGGCGATCAGCGCCTCGGAGATCTCCGCGTGCCAGCTGCCGGCGACGATGGCGAGCCGGAGGTCGCCCGCCTCCCCGAGTTGGAGCTCGGGCAGTCCCTCGCCGCTCACAGCATCTCCCCCGCTTCGAAGTCGTCGAGCCCGATCAGGTCGTGGCCCATGCGGTCCCGCTTCGTGCGCAGGTATGTCAGGTTCTCGGCGTTGGCGCGCAGCGGCATGGACACCCGCTCGGTGATCTGCAGCCCGTAGCCGTCGAGTCCGACCCGCTTGGCCGGGTTGTTGGTGAGCAGCCGCATCGAGGAGATGCCCAGGTCCACCAGGATCTGCGCGCCGATGCCGTAGTCCCGGGCGTCGGCGGGCAGGCCCAGCTCGAGGTTGGCGTCGACGGTGTCCGAGCCGGCGTCCTGCAGCTGGTAGGCCTGCAGCTTGTGCATCAGGCCGATGCCGCGGCCCTCGTGCCCGCGCATGTACAGGACCACCCCGCGGCCCTCCTGCGCGACCATGTCCAGGGCGGCGTCGAGCTGGGGACCACAGTCGCAGCGCAGCGAACCGAACACGTCGCCGGTGAGGCACTCGGAGTGCACCCGCACCAGCACATCACTGCCGTCGCCGTCCGGGCCGGGCAGGTCGCCGCGGACCAGGGCCACGTGCTCGACGTCGTCGTAGATGCTCCGGTACCCGACGGCGGTGAACTCGCCGTGCCGGGTGGGGATCCGCGCGGACGCGACCCGCTCCACGTGCTTCTCGTGCTTGCGGCGCCACGCGATGAGGTCGGCGATGGAGATCAGCGCGAGGTCGTGGTCGTCGGCGAAGACCCGCAGCTCGTCAGTCTGGGCCATGTGGCCCTCGTCCTTCTGGCTGACGATCTCGCAGATCACGCCGGCGGGCCGGAGGTCGGCCATCCGGGCGAGGTCGACGGCGGCCTCGGTGTGACCGGGACGGCGCAGCACGCCGCCCTCCTTGGCCCGCAACGGCACGACGTGGCCGGGGCGGGTGAAGTCCTGGGCGCCGCTGGCCGGGTCGGCCAGCAACCGCATGGTGGCGGCCCGGTCGGACGCGGAGATGCCGGTGCCGATGCCCTCGCGGGCGTCGACGGTGACGGTGTACGCGGTGCCGTGCTTGTCCTGGTTGGTGGCGTACATCGGGGGCAGGCCGAGCCGGTCGCAGTCGGCACCGTCGAGCGGCACACAGAGATAGCCGGAGGTGTATCGGACCATGAAGGCAACCAACTCGGGGGTGGCCTTCTCCGCGGCGAAGATGAGGTCTCCCTCGTTCTCGCGGTCTTCGTCGTCGACGACGACGACAGCCTTGCCTGCGGCGATATCCGCAACGGCGCGCTCGATACTGTCGAACCTGGTCACGTGCTCGGTCTCCAAAGTCTTGACTGACGCATCTTCGAATACAACGGATGCATCCGTGGGATGCTCCTCAACAGTACGACTCAGCGGCCGGCCGCTTGCAGCCGCTCCACATACTTCGCGATCACGTCGACCTCGAGGTTGACGGGCGTCCCGACGGACGCCGCCCCCAGCGTGGTCAGTTGCAGTGTGGTCGGGATGAGCGAGATCTCGAAGTATTCGGCGCCGCGTTCCCCGCCGAGCGCCGACACCGTCAGCGACACACCGTCGACCGTGATCGAGCCCTTCTCCACGACGTACCGGGAGATGGCGTCGGGAAGGGCGATGCGCACCACCTCCCAGTTCTCGGACGGGCTGCGGCTGATGATGTGCCCGGTGCCGTCGACGTGGCCCTGGACGAGGTGGCCGCCGAGGCGGCTGTTCAGCGCGGCGGCCCGCTCCAGGTTGACGCGGCTGCCCACGTCGATCTTCTCGAGGCTCGACCGGTTCAACGTCTCCTGCATGACGTCCGCGGTGAAGGAGCCGTCGGCGAGCACCTCGACGACGGTCAGGCACACGCCGTTGACCGCGATCGAATCACCATGCGACGCATCGGAAGTCACGACCGGACCACGCACGGTGAACCGTGCGGCGTCGGCCAGTTCCTCCTTGGCGACGACCTCACCCAATTCTTCGACGATCCCGGTGAACACTGTGGCTTCTCCTACGTTCGGTGACTGTCAGGGTTTTCGGACACTGCTGGAACCAGACTCAACAACAGATCGGGGCCGATTGTTTCGACCGACTCGTGCCGGAACCGCAGGGCCTCGTCGATCGTGTGCACACCCGCCTCCGACACCGCGGACGCTCCCGCACCGAGTACCAGCGGGGCGAGGTACGCCTGGATGCGGTCGACCCGGCCCGCGGCGAGGAACGCGCCCGCCAGCCGGGGCCCGCCCTCGAGCAGCACGTCGGTGTACTCGGCGAGCGCGGCGAGGACCTCGTCGACGTCCCGGGTGCGCAGCCGCAGTGTGGGCGCCGAGTCGTCGAGGACGTGGGCGCCCGGCGGGATGTCGCCGAGTCCGACGACGACGCGCACCGGCTGGTGCGCGGCGAGGGACCCGTCGGGCGTGCGGGCGGTCAGGCGCGGGTCGTCGGCCAGCACCGTCCCCGTGCCGACCACGATCGCGTCGAGTTTCGCGCGGTCGGCGTGCACGCGGGCGCGCGCCTCGGGACCGGTGATCCACTGGCTGGTGCCGTCGGCGGCCGCGCTGCGCCCGTCGAGCGTGGCGGCGTACTTCCAGGTCACGTGCGGTCGTCCGGTGCGCTGGCGGTGCAGCCACGCCCGCAGCGGACCGCGTTCGACGTCCTGCGCGCGCAGACCGGACGTCACCTCGACGCCGGCGGAGACGAGGGTCTCCGCCCCGCCCGCGGCCTCCGGGTTCGGGTCGCCCACCGCGTAGTGCACGGCGACCACACCGGCATCGAGGAGCGCCCGCGAGCACGGCCCGGTCCGGCCGGTGTGGTTGCACGGTTCCAGCGTGACGACGGCGGTGCCGCCGCGGGCGGCGTCCCCTGCCTCCCGCAGCGCGACGATCTCGGCGTGGGGGCCGCCGGGCGGCTGCGTCATCCCGACACCGGCGATGCGCCCGGCGGCGTCGAGGACCACCGCACCGACCGCCGGGTTCGGGCTGGTGAATCCGCGCGCCGACTCCGCGGCGCCGATCGCGATCTGCATCGCGGCATCGAGGTCCGCAGCCGAATTCTCGTGCCGCACGTG
Source organism: Rhodococcus sp. NPDC057014 (assembly GCF_042673295.1). Lineage (NCBI taxonomy): Bacteria > Bacillati > Actinomycetota > Actinomycetes > Mycobacteriales > Nocardiaceae > Rhodococcus > Rhodococcus sp. NPDC057014. Next base: position 51,556 of record NZ_JBHUSF010000020.1, on the reverse strand, counting down.
GGGGTTCACGATGTGCCGGGTACCGCTACCGGGACAGACTCAGGTGCGGCGACGCCTTCGCGGCGCTGGCACGCAGGGCGCGCACGGCCTCGGCGGGATCGCTCGTGCCGTAGACGGCGGAGCCGGCGACGAAGCAGTCGACGCCCGCCTCGGCGGCGGCCTCGACGGTGTCGGCGTTGATGCCGCCGTCGATTTCCACGACCAGCCGCAGCTCACCCGAGTCGACGAGGCGGCGGACGGCCTTCGCCTTCGACAGGACCTCCGGGATGAACGACTGCCCACCGAATCCGGGTTCGACGCTCATCACGAGGAGCGTGTCGAAGTCCTTCAGGATCTCCAGGTACGGCTCGATCGGCGTGCCGGGCTTGACGCTGAGGCCGGCCTTGGCGCCGGCGGCGCGGATGTCGCGGGCGACGGACCGGGGGTCGTCCGTCGCCTCGGCGTGGAACGTGACGTTGTGCGCCCCGGCCTCCGCGTAGGGCGGCGCCCAGCGGCCGGGGTCGTCGATCATGAGGTGGCAGTCGAGCGGGATGTCCGTCGCCGCCAGGAGACTCGTGACGACGGGGAGGCCGAGAGTCAGGTTGGGCACGAAATGTGCGTCCATCACGTCGACGTGCAGCCAGTCGGCACCGGCGACCGCGTCCGCCTCCTCGGCGAGACGCGCGAAATCGGCAGACAGAATGGACGGTGCGATCATCGGGGTTGCCACGCGCCGAAGTTTAGTCGTACGCGCGTGGGGGCCGGGTCGCGCGGTCCATACTGGGCCCATGCCGACCTGGACGGACGTCGTGGCGATCGGTGCGTCGCTGCCGGAGGTGCAGGAGAGCACCTCGTACAACACCCCGGCGCTGAAGGTGGCGGGCAAGCTGCTGGCCCGGTTGCGGGCCGAGTCGGACGGCGGCCTGGTGGTGATGTGCGACCTCGACGAGAAGGCAGCCCTGCTCGCCGAGGGGGCACCGTTCTACACCACGGCGCACTACGACGGCCACGGTTCGATCCTCGTGGACCTCGAGAACGTCGACGTCCCGCAGCTGACGGAGTTGCTGCGGGACGCCTGGCGGATCAAGGCCCCGGCGAAGCTGCGCAGGCAGTTCGACCAGATCTGACGGGAAGGCGAGGGCCCGGGCGGCGCCCGCACACCGGCCCGGACCCTCATCGGATCGGCGTCAGACGCCGAGCTTGAGGCCCGCCCCCGCATCGACCCGGAGTTGCTGACCGGTGACGAACCGGGACTCGTCGGACGACAGGAACACCACCGCGTGCGAGATGTCCTCGGGTTCGACCCACGGGGTGGGCATCGCCTGCATGAACGGGAACGTGACCTTCGCGTCCTCGGCGGTCGGGTTCTCGAGGTCGGGGCGGAACGTGCGGAACATCGGCGGGCTCTGCAGCATGTCCGTGTTGCAGTTGGTGGGGTGAATCGCATTGACGCGGATGGACTTCGGGCCCAGGGTGAGCGCGAGCGAGGTGGTGTACGTCCACAGCATCTTCTTGGCGAGGCCGTAGCCGTCGCCCCCCGGTCCCTGCAGGGCCTGCTGGCCGTTCAGGCCGGTCTGCGGGACCAGCCCGGCCACCGACCCCGTCGCGATGATCGACGCGCCGGCGTCCAGGTGCGGGAGGGCCGAGTGAATCGTGTTGATCACACCGACGAAGTCGACGTCGAACGCATCGACGAACCCCTCGACGGGCACGTCGTTCCCGAGGGGCGCGATCCCTGCATTGGCGACCACAACGTCCAGCCGTCCCAGCGTCGCGACCGCGGCGTCGAGTTCGCGGCGCATCGCCGCCCGGTCGCGCACGTCCACCTTGGCGGTGACGACGCGGCGCCCCGCCTTCTCGACGAGCCGCCGCGTCTCCGCGAGGTCGGCCTCGGTGGCCAGCGGGTACTCGTTCGACGCGATGTCCTCGCAGAGGTCGAAGGCGATGATGTCGGCGCCCTCGTCGGCGAGGTGCACCGCGTGACTACGACCCTGACCTCGCGCCGCTCCGGTGATCAGAACGACCTTCCCCGCTACCCGATTCATGTGAAGTCCTCCACTCGCTTCGTGACGTACGTCTCTGTCGCGAGAAGAAGTAGAACACGTTTCACACCAAAAGTGAAACAGGTTCTACCGAGTTGCGGCCGGAGGACCGGGCAGCGGGAAGGCGACCGCCCTACGGCTTGCGCAACGCGGCCATGAACATCGCGTCGGTCCCCTGCCGGTGCGGCCAGAGCTGGACGCTCGGACCGTCCCCCAGACCGGGTACACCGGGAACGAGCTCACGCGTGTCGAGCGCCGTGAGGCCGTGGCGCCGCACGGCGTCCGCGACCACGGCCACCGTCTCGGACAGGTGCGGCGAACACGTCGCGTACAGGATCACGCCACCCGGGCGAACCAGCCGGGCGGCCGACGCGAGGAGTTCCCGCTGCAGTTTCGCGAGCCCCGCCACGTCCGACGGCTGCCGGCGCCACCGCGCCTCCGGACGTCGGCGCAACGCACCCAGTCCGGTGCACGGCGCGTCGACCAGGATGCGGTCGAACCCGCCCTCCAACCCGGGATCGCGGCCGTCGGCGACGTGCACGTGAACCGGAAGTTCCTTCGTCGTCTTGCGGATCAGGTCCGCGCGGTGCGCCACCGGTTCCACGGCGTCGAGGCGCCCGCCCTCGATCCCGGCGAGTGCACCCAGCAAGGCAGCCTTGCCGCCGGGGCCCGCGCACAGGTCGAGCCAGCGGCCGGTGTCCGGTCCGTCCAGTGGCGCCAGCGACAGCGCCCGGGCGACGAGCTGGCTGCCCTCGTCCTGCACTCCGGCGAGCCCCTCGCGGACCGCGTCGAGCAGACCCGGATCGCCGCCGTCCAGGTAGACCGCGTACGGCGAGTACCGGCCCACCTCGCCGCCGGTGGCGAGTGCGAGCTCCTCCGCCGAGATCTCACCCGGGCGGGCGACGAGATGCACCGCGGGCCGCGCGTCGTCGGCGACGAGCACGTCCTCGAGTTCCCCGGCATCGGTGCCGAGCGCGTCCGCGAACACCTGCGCGATCCACGTGGGGTGCGCGTGCTCGAACGCCAGCCGCCCCACCGGGTCGGCCGGGGCGAGACGCTCCACCCATTCCGCCTCCGACCGCTCCGACACCCGGCGCAGCACGGCGTTGACGAACCCCGCCTTCCCCGGGCCGGCCTCCGCGCGCACCAGGTCGACGGAGGTGGCGACGGCGGCGTGCGGGGCGACACGGGTGCGCAGCAGCTGGTAGGCGCCCAATTGGAGAACGTCGAGGAGGGGTCCGTCGATCTCGGCGATCGGCCTGCCCGCGCAGTCGGCGATCACGGCGTCGAGGAGCCCGCGGGCACGGGCGGCGCCGTAGGCCAGTTCCGTGGCGAGGGCGGCGTCACGCCCGTCCAGGCGCCGCTCACGCAGCAGCCCGGGCAGGACGAGATTGGCGTAGGCGTCGCGTTCCCGCACGGCGCGCAGCACGTCCCTCGCGGCGAGCCGCGGCTGGTCGAGCCCGGATTGGGACGCGTCGGGGCGGCGCGCCTGCCGGGGGCGGTTGTTGCGGGCGCCCGAGCCGGACTGGCCGCGGCGTGCGGGCCTTCTGGATTCGCTCACTGTGCCCGTACCTCCGCGTCGAGTCGTGCGCCTCGCGCCCAGTCCAGGGCGGCCATCTGTTTCTTGCCCTGCGGCTGGACACGGTCGAGCCGCACCGCCACCGTGGACGTCCCGATCAGGAATCCGGACTTGGTCACGGAGATCTCCCCCGGCTCCAGTCGCTCGTCCGTCACGGTGACCGGGCCGACCTTGACGCGCAGATCACCGATCGTCGTCCAGGCGCCGGGCGCGGGGGTCACCGACCGGATGTGCCGGTCCACCACCGCAGCTGTTCTGTCCCAACGGATCCGGGCCGCCTCGACCGTCACCTTGGCGGCGTGCGAGACCCCCTCGGCCGGTTGTGGGACCGCGGTGATCGCGCCGTCCTCGATCCCGTCCAGAACCGACTCCAGGAGCACGGCGCCGCTGTCGGCGAGACGTCCGAGGAGGTCGCCTGCGGTGTCGGTGTCGCGGATCCGCTCGGTGACCACCCCGTAGACCGGGCCGGTGTCCATCCCCGCCTCCAGCCGGAACGCGCTGGCACCGGTCATGTCGTCGCCCGCGCCGATCGCGGCCTGCACGGGGGCGGCCCCGCGCCACGCCGGCAGCAGCGAGAAGTGCAGGTTCACCCAGCCGTGGGCCGGGATGTCGAGCACCTTCTGCGGCAGCAGCGCCCCGTAGGCGACGACGGGGGCGCAGTCGGGTGCGAGGTCCGCGAGGCGCGCCAGGAACTCCGGTTCCGTGGGCCGCTCCGGGGTGAGCACCTCGATGCCGTGGGAGTCGGCGAGTGCACCGATCGGTGAGCGGACCACCTTGCGTCCACGCCCCGCGACCGCGTCGGGGCGGGTGATCACCGCGACGACGTCGTGGCGTGGCGAACGGATCAGGCGTTCGAGTGAGGGAACGGCGGGCTCGGGGGTTCCGGCGAAGACTATGCGCACGCCGGCGACCCACACGACGGACGGTGGACCGCTGCGCGGGCCGAAACGGTACTCACGAAGGAAGCTCCCCTTTGATCGACGATGTGCCGACCAGTCTAGGGAGTCACACCCGGGCCGTGACACTCGGCGAACGGAGTCGCCGCCCTGCAGTGAACGATTCCGACGCCGAACACCTGGCGGCCGCGCTCACCGTCAAGACCGTGAAAGGACCTCGGCACCAACGCGTACTTCCTGTGGGCGCAGGTCGTCGCGAAACCGGCTAGCGGTTGCTGTCGACGACGACCTCCGGGATACCCGCGCCGATCGGCACGAACTCGCAGCGAGCGAGCGGACCCGCATCCGGGTCGAGCGCCGCACGGACGAGATCGAGGGCGAACGGATCGTAGGGTGCGCGGAAGTGCCCGGTGCCGTCCTCGGGGCATCGATCCTGGATCAGGATGTTGACCGCCCCGGCGCCGCGGAGCGCCATGTTCGTGTACGGCTGGATCATTTCGTCGTACCGCGACCCGATCGTCGTGTACGAGACGCCGGGCACCGTGTCGCCGCCCGCGTTCAGGTCGTTCATGAACGGTGAGCCCTGCATCTGCTGACTGACGGCGACCGACGTCACCGTGCGGGCGAAGTCCGGGCCGCCGGGCAGCGCCTGCACGACCGGGACGAGGCCGTACATCACTCCCCCGTAGCTGGGCGACGCCAGTCCGACCCAGTGGTCGACGAACGCGGCGCCGCCGAGCTTGTTGACGTAGTACCTGGTGACGTTCGCGCCCTGCGAGTAGCCGACGACGTCGACCTTGTCGGCACCGGTCGCGTCGCGGACCCGGTCGACGAACCGGCCGAACTCCCCCGCGCTCGCGACGATGTCCTCGGTCCCGAACGAATCGGCGCCCGGAGCACCGCCGTAGTTGAGGGCGAACACGCAGTAGCCGTCCGCGGCGAGCATCGGCGACAGGGCGGCCCAGTCCGCGTAGGCGCTGGCGTCGGTGCCGTGCGCGAGCACGACCGGCTCAGGATGGTCCGCGGAGGGCGTGCAGGAAAAGTCGTTCGATCCGGCGGGTGCGCTACCGGGGTGGTCGTGCGCGTACGCGGCGGCGGCACTACGGCCGGTCTGGGGAAGCCCGGCGCCTGCGGGCACGACGAGTGAGGGGGGCGAGGCGTCGTCCGCCTGGGCGGTGGACACTGCGCCGGACATCAGCAGGACGACACCCGTAACGACCGCACCGGCACCCCGAAACCTCATGATCTCTCCCGACTTCGCTGAGACTTTGCTGTGCACCTTCCCAGAATGTGCACGCGCTGTCGCGTCGAGCCGGCGGGGTGCGGCGCCCTACGAGTCGGTGTCGTCCTTGCCCGCGTCGCTCTGATCATCTTCTGCGAGAAGGCGATACAACGAGCGCCGCGCGTCGGTGAGAATCTCGCCTGCCCGCCGGACCTGGTCGTCGTCGCCGACCGCGGCGACCTGCCCGGCTGCGCCCATCAGCAGCCCGATCAGGCCCCGCAGGTCCTCGGCCGGCCTGCCGACGCTCTCCCGCACGTCGTCCCACGGGGTGCCGAGTTCGGTCTTGTTCGCTTCGACGAAGGCCGTGCCCTCGTCCGTGAGGCGCGCGGTCTTGCGGCCCGCCACCTTTTCGATGAGCACCAGACCCTCGTCCTCGAGCTGCGACAGCGCGGGATAGATCGACCCGGGGCTGGGCCTCCACACCCCGTCGCTGCGCTCGACGATCTGCTGGATCAGCTCGTAGCCGTGCATCGGCCGCTCGGTGAGCAGCAGCAGGATCGCGGAGCGGACATCGCCGCGCCGACCCCGCCCGCCTCGTCCGCGTCCGCGGCCGAAGTGCATTCCGGGCCCGAAGCCCGGACCGCCCTCGGGACCGAAGCCGCCTCGGCGGTGTCCGTGACGGTGCGGCCCGTCGGGCCGTGCCATCCGTTCGCGTCCGAATCGTTCCCGTCGGGAACCTCTGTGTTCGAAATGGAAGTCTTCCATCATCAGCCTCCTTCTGTATCGCTGATGCATCAACGATATATCGTCAATTGCAGGCCGGCAAGACCCATTTCTGTGACGGTCGTCAACTACCCGATGCGGAGAGGGTCGATCTGTACCCGCGCGGGCTGCGAGTCCTTCCGCGCACTGCGCACCGACTGCGCCTCTCCCAGCGCCTTGGCCAGCGGTTTCCCCTCCCCGCGGGGCACCCGGATCAGCATGCGCTCCACCTCCGCCGGCTCCGGCGCGTCACCGGAGAACGGCAGCCGCTCCCCCGCGGGCAATTCGACCGGGCCGAGCAATTCCGCGTTCGCCGGCAGGTCGGCGAGGTCCAGGAGGTCGGCGATCGCCTTCGCGCTGCCGTCGATCGCCGCGAGATGGATGGCCGGCGGAAATCCGACCTCGGCCCGCTCCTCGTACTGCGCACGCGCGTGACCGACCGGATCCCAGCGGACCAGCGCCTGCACTGTCGGAATACCCGAATCGGCGACCACGACCACCTGACCGCCGTCGGCGAACGGGCGCACGAGCGACGACGCCGTCATCCACCTCCGCAGCGTCTCCTCGGCGGCTCGCAGATCGGGGCGACCCAGCAGTGCCCAGCCGTCGAGCAGCAATGCCGCACCGTAGCCGCCCGGCATCACGGGTTCGGCCCCGACGGTCGACACCACGAGGGTGGGGCCCTGCTTCACTTCGTCGACGACGTCCGACCCTCCGGACATCCGGACGGCGACCCCGGGGAAGGCGCGGCCCAGTTCCTCGGCGGTGCGTCCGGCGCCGACCACGACCGCGCGCAGCGCCCGCGCTCCGCACGCGTGGCAGCGATGTGCGGCGTCGGCGACGCCGCACCACCGGCACGCGGGTGTTCCCGCCCCGTCCGGCCCGGCGGCGGACGGCAGGGCGAGCGGTCCGTTGCATCGGCGGCAGCGCGCGGGCGCCCGGCACTTGCCGCACGCGAGGCTGGGGACGTAGCCGCGCCGGGGGACCTGGACCAGCACTCCCCTGCCGGCGCCGAGCGCCTCCCGGGCGGCGGCGAACGCGATGGCGGGCAACCGGGCGGCCCGCGCTCCGGGGTCGCGGGCCAGGGCGTGGTCGCTGTCGGCGAGTGCGGTGATCTTCGGGGCAGCCGCCCGCACGGAGTCCCGGGACGCGACGAGGTCGTGCGCCCATCCCGAATCGACGAGGGCCTGGGCCTCGGCGGTGCGCGCGTGCCCGGCCAGCACCACGGCGCACCCACCGGCATACGCGCGGAGCAGCGCCACCTCGCGGGCATGCGGGTACGGTGCGCGCGGTTCGGAATGGTTGTCGTCCCCGTCGTCCCACACCACGATCAGTCCGGTACGCGGTGTCGGCGCGAACACCGAACTCCGGGTCCCGACGACGACCCGGGCGGTCCCCCGCAACGCCGCCAGCCACCGCCGGTAGCGCAGGGCGGGCCCGAGGCCGGCGGCCAGCCCGACGACGGCGTCCTTGCCCAGCAGCGTCTCCACCGCCGCGACGACCCGGTCGAGGTCGCGCTGGTCGGGGACCACGACCACCGTGCTCGCACCGGTGGCGGCGACGAGCCCGGACAGTTCCGCGAGACGTGCCGGCCAGTCCTCGCCGGGGAGCGCCTGCCACACCGCACGGGGGGCGCGCCCCTCCGACAGCGCCGTCAGGAACGCGGCGCCGTGGACGTACCGGTCCCACGCGCCGGTGGGGATGGCGGTGCCGGACATCTCGGGCGGTTCGGACGCGGCCTCGGACTCCGCCCGCGCGTGCCTCGGCGGAATCGCGAGCCGCAGGACGTCCGCGCGGGTTCCGGCGTACCGGCCGGCGACGAGGTCGACCACCCGGGTGATCTCCTCGGTCAGCACCCGCTCCGGTGAGATCACCCGTTCGAGCCAGCCGAAACGGCCCTGATGGTCGCTCGTCGCGGTGCGGGCCACGACGAATCCGTCGACGAGGCGCCCGGCGAACCGGATGCGGACCCGGACCCCGGGCTGCGCCTGCTCGTCGAGGTCCTTCGGCACGAGATAGTCGAACTCGCGGTCGAGGTGCGCGAGCGGAAGGAGCGGCAGCACCCGGGCAACCGGGTGGACCTCTGCCGCAACCTTTTCCGCGCTCACGCGGCGGCTCCTACCGCGGCGGCGCCCGCCGCGCCGTGACTACCGATCAGAGGCCTGCGGCTGCCCGCAGCTTCTCCGCCCGGTCGATGCTCTCCCACGGGAGGTCGATGTCGGTGCGACCGAAGTGGCCGTACGCCGCGGTCTGCGCGTAGATCGGGCGCAGCAGGTCGAGGTCGCGGATGATCGCACCCGGACGCAGATCGAACGTCTCGGTGATGGCCTGCTGGATCCGCGCCGGATCCGTCTTCTCGGTCCCGAACGTCTCGACGAACAGACCCACCGGTGCGGCCTTGCCGATCGCGTACGCCACCTGGACCTCGATGCGGTCCGCGAGCCCCGCCGCGACCGCGTTCTTGGCCACCCAGCGCATCGCGTAGGCCGCCGACCGGTCGACCTTCGACGGGTCCTTGCCGGAGAACGCGCCGCCACCGTGGCGGGCCATGCCGCCGTACGTGTCGACGATGATCTTGCGACCGGTCAATCCGGCGTCGCCCATCGGGCCGCCGAGCACGAACTTGCCGGTCGGGTTGACGAGCAGCCGGATGTTCGAGACGTCGAGTTCGGGCATGTCGATCTCGGCGAGAACCGAACCGAGCACCTTCTCCCGCAAGTCGGGGGTGAGCAGGTTGTCGAGGTCGATGTCGGCGGCGTGCTGCGTCGAGATGACCACGGTGTCGAGGCGCACCGCCTTGTCACCGTCGTATTCGATGGTGACCTGGGTCTTGCCGTCCGGGCGCAGGTACGGGAGGACCCCCGACTTGCGGACCTCGGTGAGTCGGCGCGACAGCCGGTGCGCCAGCGCGATCGGCAGGGGCATCAGTTCCGGGGTGTCGGTGGTGGCGAACCCGAACATCAGGCCCTGGTCGCCCGCGCCCTGACGGTCGATCTCGTCGTCGCTCAGTTCGCCGGTGCGGACCTCGTGCGAGTGGTCGACGCCCTGGGCGATCTCCGGGGACTGCGCCCCGATCGCCACGTTGACGCCGCAGGAGTTGCCGTCGAAGCCCTTCGCGGAGGAGTCGTAGCCGATCTCGAGGACGGTGTCGCGCACGATCTTGGGGATGTCGGCGTAGGCGGTGGTCGTCACCTCACCGGCGACGTGGACCTGTCCGGTGGTCACCAGGGTCTCGACGGCGACACGGGCACGGGGGTCGTCCGTGAGGAGCGCGTCGAGGATGGAGTCGCTGATCGCATCACAGATCTTGTCCGGGTGCCCCTCGGTCACAGACTCACTGGTGAATAGCCGACTACCGGACTGGCTCACAGAATTCCCTCTCGACAGTTGTCCTGAACAGCACGTGAAAACAGCTTAGCTGCGTAATACAACGAACGACCCTAACGCCACCCCGGCGGGAGTGACACCCTTAGAATCACCGAAACCCTCCCGAACGTTTCGTCAGAGTGCCCGGAAGAGCTGGTCGACGGCGTCGAGCACCCGGCTCGCCATCAACGCCTTCGATCCGTGCTCGAGCGCGGACTCGGAACCGTCGGCTCCGAGCAGCCACCCGTCGTTATGGTCGACTTCGAACGCCTTGCCCTCACCGACCGCGTTGACGACGAGGAGATCGCAGCCCTTACGCGCGAGCTTGGCCCGTGCGTACGTGAGGACGTCGCCGTCCGCGTCGCCGGTCTCGGCCGCGAATCCGACGATCACGGTCGTCGACGGGATCTCGCCGTCCCTCCGGGACTGGACGAGGCCGGCGAGGATGTCCTCGTTCTTGGTCAGTGCGATCGAGTCGGGTTCACCCGCACCCTTCTTGATCTTGCTGGCCACCGTCGTCGTCGGCCGGAAGTCCGCGACGGCCGCGGCCATGATCACCGCGTCGAACCCGGGCGCGTGCTTGGCGACGGCGACCCGCATGTCTTCCGCGGTCCGCACGTGCACCACGTCGACGGCGGCCGGGTCGGCGAGGCCGGCGGTGTACCCGGAGACGAGGGTGACCTCGGCCCCGCGCTGCACGGCGAGCCGGGCGATGGCGTAACCCTGCTTGCCCGAACTGCGGTTCCCGAGGAACCGCACCGGGTCGAGTGGTTCCCGGGTGCCGCCCGCGGACACGAGGAGCCGGCGGCCCTCCAGGTCGCGGGGCAGCGCGTCGGGACGCTCGACCAGCAACGACGCCAATCCGACGATCTCGTCGGGTTCGGGCAGCCGGCCGGCGCCGGTGTCCTTGCCGGTGAGGCGGCCGGATGCGGGTTCGATGACGGTCACGCCGCGGGCGCGCAGCGTGGCGACGTTGGCGACGGTGGCCGGGTGCTCCCACATCTCCGTGTGCATCGCGGGCGCGAACACGACGGGACATCGTGCGGTGAGCAGCGTCGCGGTGAGGAGGTCGTCCGCGCGTCCCGCCACGGCCCGCGCCATGAGGTCGGCGGTGGCGGGGGCGATGACGACGAGATCCGCTTCCTGCCCGAGACGCACGTGCGGAACCTGCGGGACGTCCGTGAACACACCCGTGTGCACGGGGTTGCCCGACAGCGCCTCGAATGTCGCCTTGCCCACGAACTCGAGCGCGGACTCGGTCGGGATGACCCGAACGTGGTGTCCGGCCTCGGTGAAGGCCCGGATGACGGCGCAGCTCTTGTAGGCCGCGATGCCGCCGCCGACACCGACGACGATCCGCTTGCGCACCCCCGAGGGCACCGGTTCCGGTGAATCCGTCCCGCGCCCGGAACCCGGGCCCGCTGCCTGGTCAGGCACCGCAGATCCTCCGCTCACTCGCCTTCGGTGTGCTCGAGAAGATCGGAGTGGATCTCACGCAGCGCGATCGACAGCGGCTTCTCCTGCAGGCCCGGCTCCACGAGGGGGCCGACGTACTCGAGGATGCCGTCGCCGAGCTGGTTGTAGTAGTCGTTGATCTGACGCGCACGCTTGGCCGCGTAGATCACCAGCGCGTACTTCGACGACGTGCGGGCGAGAAGCTCGTCGATCGGAGGGTTGGTGATGCCGAGCGGGGTGTCGTAAGCCGGCAGGGCGCCGTGGCTGGGTGTTGCGGACGCTACTGCGGGGGTGCTGCTCACTCGGTATCTCCTGAAATTGTTCTGGCTAGTTGATGTGAGATCTAGTGGGTCGAGTCGGACTGTTCCGGTCGTCCAACCAACAAGGATACCAACTCGTCGCACGTTCGGCTGACATCCTCGTTCACGACGACCACATCGAACTCGTCCTGGGCCTCCAGCTCGACCCGGGCGGTCGCGAGACGCCGCTCCACGACCTCCGCGGATTCGGTGCCCCGGCCGGTCAACCGCTCGACCAGCACGTCCCAGCTCGGGGGCGCCATGAAGACCAGCAGAGCCTCGGGCATCGCGGCGCGGACGGCCCGCGCACCGGCGAGATCGACCTCGACCAGCACCGGCCTGCCCTGTTCGATGGCCGCGCGGACGGGCGCGGCCGGGGTTCCCGACAGCTGGAGTCCGCCGTGGATCTCGGCCCATTCGAGCAGCTCACCGGAATCGATCATCCGCTGGAACTCGTCACGAGAGGTGAACCGGTAGTCCTTTCCGTCCACCTCGCCCGGGCGTGGATCGCGCGTCGTCGCGGACACGCTGAAGACGAGCTCCGGCATCCGCTCACGCAGGAGTCGCACCACGCTGGACTTACCGACGGCCGAGGGGCCGGCCAGTACTACCAGCCGACCCCTCCGCACTGCGGTCTTGCGCTCTGACACTTGTGCGTCAGCTACCACTGTCGTGCTCAGGCCTCGAAGTCGAACCTGGCGAGCAGGGCCTTCCGCTGCCGATCGCCGAGGCCACGGAGGCGACGGGTCGGAGCGATCTCCAGCTCGGTCATGATCTCCTGCGCCTTGACCTTGCCCACCTTGGGCAGCGCCTCGAGCAGTGCCGACACCTTCATCTTGCCCAGGATCTCGTCGTCCTCGGCGTCCTTGAGAACCTGCTTGAGGTCGGTGCCACCACGCTTCAGGCGCTCCTTGAGCTCAGCCCTGGCCTTGCGGGCAGCAGCTGCCTTCTCCAAAGCAGCAGCGCGCTGCTCATCAGTCAACTGGGGAAGGGCCACGGTTCCTCCGTCTCGTCGTTGGCAAATAGTCCAAACCACTGGATAACCAGCAGCGATAGCGACCGTACTCACGCCCGGCGCCGATTGCGAACCCACCCCCCGAGGTCAGAGCCGGATTCAGGTGGGCTATGAGAGTGCGGACTCGATCTCGTCACGCACCTTCACGGCCGCCTCACGCAGTGCCGCCGCCGACGGTCCGGCCCGGAGAACACCCCGAGAACTGTTCGGCAACAACAGTTTTCGCGAATCGGGGAAAATGTCGGCGAGATCACCGGGAGTCGCACCCTGGGCGCCGAGACCGGGCGCGAGAATCGGCCCGGAAAAATTCGACAAATCCAGGCCGTGTCCGCGTGTCGCGCCCACCACCAGACCCACCAGACCCGGTTGCGCGTCGTTGTGCCGGACCGCCGCGTCCACCACGGACTGCGCCACCGACACCCCCGAGGCCGTTCCCGCCGCCTGCAGATCGCCGCCCTCGGGATTGGACGTCCGGGCCAGCACGAAGAGCCCACGACCCTGCTCCGCGGCCAGCGACAGCGCCGGATCCAGGGCACCGAATCCCAGGTACGGCGACACCGTCACGGCATCGGACGACAGAGCGGACTCCGCGCCCAGCCAGGACTGCGCGTACGCCGCCATCGTCGACCCGATGTCCCCGCGCTTGGCGTCGGCGACGACGAGCGTCCCTGCCTCTCTGAGGACCGAAATCGTGCGTTCGAGCACCGCGTACCCGGCGGAGCCGTACGCTTCGAAGAACGCCACCTGAGGCTTCACGACGGCCACCTCACCGACGAAGGCCTCCACGCAGATCTCCGCGAACGTCTCCAGCCCCTCGGCGGAGACGGGCAGCCCCCACGCCTCGAGCAGCCCCGGATGCGGGTCGATGCCGACACACAACCGCCCCCGGTGCTCGACCGCCGACGTCAGCCGATGCACCCAGGAGTGGTGGTGGTGATGGTGTCCGCTCACGACGAGACGGATCCGGTCGCCGGGGCGACGACGACGGCGGGCGACCGCAGTCGCTCGTGCAGCGCCTGAAGCGACTGGACGCCGATATCGCCGCGGATCGCGGCCTCGATGCCCTGCACCGCGGCGGACGCGCCCTGCACGGTGGTGACGCACGGGATGTTCATCGCGACGGCCGCGCTGCGGATCTCGTAGCCGTCGACACGCGGTCCGGAGTTGCCGTACGGGGTGTTGATCACCATGTCGACCTCGCCGTCGCGGATCGTCTCGACGATGGTGCGCTCCCCCGCCTCCAGCTTCTCGCCGGAATGCTTGTGCACCTCCTGGCAGGTGATCCCGTTGCGGCGGAGGACCGCCGCGGTGCCCTCCGTGGCCAGGATCCGGAAGCCCAGGTCCGCGAGCCGCTTCACCGGGAAGATCAGCGACCGCTTGTCCTTGTTGGCGACCGAGACGAACACCGAGCCCGAGGTGGGCAGCGAACCGTACGCGGCCGTCTGGCTCTTCGCGAACGCGGTGCCGAAGTCGGCGTCGATGCCCATGACCTCGCCGGTCGACTTCATCTCCGGGCTCAGCAGAGTGTCGACCCCGGTGCCGTCGGCGCGGCGGAACCGGTTGAACGGCAGCACCGCCTCCTTGACGGCGACGGGCGCGTCCGCCGGGGTCCAGCCGCCGTCGCCGGTGGCCGGGAGCACGCCGCTCGTGCGCAGCTCGGCGATGGACTCGCCAAGCATGACGCGGGCGCACGCCTTGGCGAGCTGCACGGCCGTCGCCTTCGACACGAACGGCACGGTGCGGCTGGCGCGGGGGTTGGCCTCGAGGACGTACAGGATGTCGTCCTTGAGGGCGTACTGGACGTTGAGCAGGCCCTTCACGCCGATGCCCTTGGCGAGCGCCTCCGTGGAGCGGCGCACGTTCTCGAGGTCGGCGCGGCCGAGGGTGATCGGCGGCAGCGCGCAGGCCGAGTCGCCCGAGTGGATACCGGCCTCCTCGATGTGCTCCATCACGCCGCCGAGGTACACCTCGGTGCCGTCGCAGAGGGCGTCGACGTCGATCTCGATGGCGTCTTCCAGGAAGCGGTCGACGAGCACCGGCCGATCGTCGGAGATTTCGGTGGCGCGGGAGATGTAGCTTTCGAGGGACGCCTCGTCGTACACGATCTCCATGCCGCGGCCGCCGAGGACGTACGACGGCCGCACCAGCACCGGGTACCCGATGCCGGCGGCGATGTCGCGGGCCCCGGCGAACGTGGTGGCGGTGCCGAACTTGGGGGCGGGCAGACCGGCATCGACCAGCACCTTCCCGAATTCGCCGCGATCCTCGGCGAGGTCGATGGCCTCGGGGCTGGTGCCGACGATCGGCACCCCCGCCGCCTTCAGCCGCTTCGCCAGACCCAGCGGGGTCTGACCGCCGAGCTGCACGATCACACCGGCGACGGTGCCCGAGATCGACTCCGCCCGGTACACCTCGAGCACGTCCTCGAACGTCAGCGGCTCGAAGTACAGCCGGTCGGCCGTGTCGTAGTCGGTGGAGACGGTCTCCGGGTTGCAGTTGACCATCACGGTCTCGTAGCCGGCCTCCGACAGCGTCAGGGCGGCGTGGACGCAGGAGTAGTCGAACTCGATGCCCTGACCGATGCGGTTCGGTCCGGAACCGAGGATCAGGACCTTCGGACGCTCGGTCTGCGGGGCCACCTCGGACTCGGCCGCCGGGTCCAGTTCGTAACTGGAGTAGTGGTAGGGCGTCTTCGCCTCGAACTCGGCGGCGCAGGTGTCGACCGTCTTGTAGACGGGGTGGACGTCCCACTGCTCACGCAGCGCGCGGACCGCGTCCTCGCCACCGATCTCGGGGCGCAGGGCCGCGATCTGCCGGTCCGACAGGCCGTGGTGCTTGGCGCGGCGCAGGACCCGCTCGGTCACCTCGGGCGCCTCGCGCAACGCGTCGCCGAGTTCGTGGATTTGCAGGATCTGGTCGAGGAACCACGGGTCGATCTTCGTGGCGTCGAACAGCTGCTCGACGGTGGCGCCGAGCGCGAACGCCTTCTCCAGGCCGTACACGCGTCCGTCGCGGGGAACGCTCAGTTCCGCGAGGAGGCTGTCCAGGTCGGCGGCCTCCACGTCGGGACCCGTCCAGTACCCCGCCCGCTTGGTCTCGAGGGAGCGCAGCACCTTGCCGAACGCCTCGGTGAAGTTGCGGCCGATCGACATGGCCTCACCGACCGACTTCATCGTGGTGGTGAGGGTGTCGTCGGCGCCCGGGAACTTCTCGAACGCGAACCGGGGCGCCTTGACCACGACGTAGTCGAGGGTCGGCTCGAAGCACGCCGGCGTTTCCTTGGTGATGTCGTTGACGATCTCGTCCAGGGTGTAGCCGATGGCGAGCTTCGCGGCGATCTTCGCGATCGGGAAGCCGGTCGCCTTGGACGCGAGCGCGCTGGACCGGGACACGCGCGGGTTCATCTCGATGACGACGAGCCGCCCGTCGGCAGGGTCCATCGCGAACTGGATGTTGCAGCCGCCGGTGTCGACGCCGACCTCGCGGAGGATGTCGATCGAGAGATCGCGCATCGCCTGGTACTCGCGGTCGGTGAGCGTCATCGCGGGGGCCACGGTGATCGAGTCACCGGTGTGCACCCCGACCGGGTCGACGTTCTCGATCGAGCACACGATCACCACGTTGTCGCGGCCGTCGCGCATCAGCTCGAGCTCGTATTCCTTCCACCCGAGGATCGACTCCTCGATCAGCACGTTGGCGGTGGGTGACGCGGCGAGGCCGCCGCCGGCGATCCGCGTGAGGTCCTCGTCGTCGTAGGCCATGCCGGAGCCGAGTCCGCCCATCGTGAACGACGGCCGCACGACGACGGGGAAACCGAGTTCTGCGACGGTGTCCCGGACCTCGTCCATGGTGTAGCAGACGCGGGAGCGCGCGGACTCGCCGCCGACCTTGGCGACGATGTCCTTGAACTTCTGCCGGTCCTCGCCGCGCTGGATGGCGTCGAAGTCGGCGCCGATCAGTTCGACGTCGTACTTCTCGAGGATGCCCTGCTCGTGCAGCGCCACCGCGGTGTTGAGGGCGGTCTGGCCGCCGAGCGTCGCGAGGACGGCGTCGATGGGGTGACCCTTCTCGGCCTCGAGGGCGATGACCTTCTCGACGAACTCGGCGGTGATCGGCTCCACGTACGTGGCGTCGGCGAATTCGGGGTCGGTCATGATCGTGGCCGGGTTGGAGTTGACGAGGCTGACCCGCAGGCCCTCCTCGCGCAGCACCCGGCAGGCCTGGGTTCCGGAATAGTCGAACTCACAGGCCTGGCCGATGACGATCGGCCCGGAGCCGATCACCAGGATGTGGGAGAGATCTGTACGGCGTGGCATTAGTTCTTGACTCCCTCGAGCAGGCTGGTGAAGCGGTCGAACAGGTACGCGGCGTCGTGCGGGCCCGCCGCGGCCTCGGGGTGGTACTGCACCGAGAAGGCGGATCCGTCGAGCAGGCGGACCCCCTCGACGGCGCCGTCGTTGGCGCAGGTGTGGCTGACGACGGCCTTGCCGAACGGGGTGTCGAACTCCTGTCCGGCCTCCCCCTCCAGCGCGAACCCGTGGTTCTGCGCGGTGATCGCGATGCGTCCCGTCTCGTGTTCGACGACCGGGATGTTGATGCCCCGGTGACCGAATTTCATCTTGTACGTGCCGAGACCGAGTGCGCGCCCGAGAATCTGGTTGCCGAAGCAGATGCCGAACAGGGGCAGGCCCTGCCCGATGACTTCCTTCGTCAGGTGCACGGCGCCGTCGGCGGTCGCCGGGTCGCCGGGACCGTTGGAGAGGAAGACGCCGTCGGCCTTCAGGTCCAGGATCTGCGCGAGCGTGGCGTCGGACGGGAGCACGTGCACCCGGATGCCGCGCTCGGCGAACATGCGCGGGGTGTTGGTCTTGATGCCGAGGTCGATGGCCGCGACCGTGAAGCGCGCCTCTCCCCCGGTCGGCTCGACGACGTAGCCGCTGGTGGTGCTGACCTCGCCGGCGAGGTCCGCGCCGAGCATCGACGGCTGGCCCTTCACCCGCTCGAGCAGCACGTCGGTGTCGGCGAGGGCGTCGCCGGAAAAGACGCCGGCGCGCATGGAACCGCGGGTGCGCAGGTGGCGGACCAGGGCCCGGGTGTCGATGCCGGCGATCCCGACGACTCCCTGCTTGACGAGCTCGTCCTGCAGGGATCCGGTGGCGCGCCAGCTGGAGGTGCGGCGGGCGGGGTCGCGGACGACGTACCCGGCGACCCAGATCTTCGCCTCCGCGCTGCTGCCGGTGGGCCCGACGGACTCGTCGTCCTCGTCGTTCCATCCGGTGTTGCCGATCTGCGGCGCGGTGGCCACGACGATCTGGCGGTGGTAGCTGGGGTCGGTGAGCGTCTCCTGGTACCCGGTCATGCCGGTGCTGAAGACGGCCTCACCGAGTGTCTGGCCGACGGCGCCGAAAGTGGTGCCCCGGAATACCCGTCCGTCCTCGAGGACCAGTACTGCAGAGTCGGTGTCGTAGCCGCTCATGCGTTCTCTCCGTTCTGCTCGACCTCACCAGAGCTCGCCGCATTCGCTGAATCTTCACTGTCTGTCTTGCCGTCCGGTTTCCCTGTGCCCACCCAGGCGGGGTACACGGACTTGTCGTCGCTGCGGAAACCGGTGTCGATCTCGGTGCCGGTCGGCAGCTCCCACCGGATCACCAGGACGCCGTCCTTGCTCATGACCTTGCCCGCCAGGCCGCGTTCGGTGCGCACCGCGCGGACCGCGTCCCGCGGAATCCAGATCGCCGACGCCCCGTCCCGTTCGAGCAGGATCCCGGTGGCGTAGCGGGAGATCTCGCCCGTCGCCCGGAAGCCGAGGTCGCCGACCGCGATACGGTCCTGCCAGCTGGGGGCGAGGGTGCTGCCCACGTACAGGCCGGAGACCGGCGCGATCGTCTGCTCGCCCAGGTGCGCGGGCACGGCGGGAAGCTGCCCGACCCGGTCGGCCTGCCGACGGGCACGCCCCCGCCAGCCGACGTACATGAGGAAGATGGCCAGCACCCAGAACGCGACGAGGCCGACGATCCACAGAATTCTCTCCACCGTCATCCCCTGCCGTTCCGTGCCGGCACGCGGGCCCGGCCGTCGCTGGCGGTGATCCGGCCACGCAGGATCGTCGTGGTCACCCGCGCCGGGAGCGTCATCGACTCGTACGGCGTGTTGTGGGCGACACTGGCCAGATCCGGGCCGTGGACGGTCCATTCGGCGTCCGGATCGATCAGCACGAGGTTGGCGGGTTCGCCGACCGCGATCGGACGCCCCTGGTCGTCGAGTCCGACGATCTCGGCCGGGCGCTCACTCATCACCCGGGCAACGCCGCGCCAGTCGAGCAGCCCCGTGCGGACCATCGTCTGCGCGACGATCGACAGCGCCGTCTCGAGCCCCAGCATTCCGGGGCGGGCGGCCGCGAACTCGCAGCACTTGTCCTGCTCGGCGTGCGGCGCGTGGTCGGTGGCGACGCAGTCGATGGTCCCCTCGGCGAGTCCGGCCCGGAGCGCGGCGACGTCGCTCGCCTCCCGCAGGGGCGGGTTCACCTTGTTGACGGCGTCGTACGTCTCGAGCCGGGAATCGTCGAGCAGCAGGTGGTGCGGGGTGACCTCGGCTGTGATCGAAATACCTTGTCCGCGTGCCCACTTCATCAGTTCGACGGTGCCCGCGGTGGAGGCGTGGCAGATGTGCACGCGCGCCCCGGCATCGCGGGCGAGCAGTGCGTCGCGGGCGACGATCGACTCCTCGGCGGCGCGCGGCCAGCCCGCCAGCCCGAGCCGGGCGGCGGTGGGCCCTTCGTGCGCGATCGCTCCGACCGTCAGTCGCGGCTCCTCCGCGTGCTGCGCGATGAGCACGCCGAGCGAACTCGAGTACTCGAGGGCCCGGCGCATGATCAGCGGGTCGTAGACGCAATGGCCGTCGTCCGAGAACATCCGCACCCGGCCGGTCCCGGACGCCATCGTGGCCATCTCGGCGAGTTGCTTGCCCTCGAGCCCGACGGTGACCGCTCCGACGGGGTGCACGTCGACGAGCCCGACTTCCTGGCCGCGGCGCCACACGTGGTCGGTGACGACCACCGAGTCGGCGACCGGGCTGGTGTTGGCCATCGCGAAGACCGCGGTGTACCCGCCGAGCGCCGCGGCGGCGGAACCGGAATCGATGGTCTCGGTGTCCTCCCTGCCCGGTTCCCGCAGGTGGGTGTGCAGGTCGACGAAACCGGGGAGCAGGATCTGCCCCGCCGCGTCGATCACCTCGGCGTCCGGCGCGGCGTCCGTGCCCGCGTCCGCACCGATCGCGGCGATGACGCCGTCACCGAGCAGAACGTCGGTGGGCTCGCCTTCGCCGTACAGCAACACGTTCTTGATGAGCACTGTCTCTCCTGTCACTGCACTGTCACTCATCCCGCTACTTCCTCCGCTCCGACCAGCAGCCGGAACAGCACCGCCATCCGCATGTGCACACCGTTGGTCACCTGCTGCAGCACGGCGGTTCTCGTCGAATCGGCCACCGCCGAGGCGATTTCCATGCCGCGGAGCATCGGACCGGGGTGCAGCACCACCGCGTGCTCGGGAAGCAGCGCGAGCCGCTTCTCCGACAGGCCGTAATTGATCGAGTACTCCCGCTGGGACGGGAAGAACCCGCCGTTCATCCGTTCCGCCTGCACCCGCAGCATGAGGACGGCGTCGAGACCGGGCAGTTCCGCGTCGAGGGAATGCGCCACCGACACCGGCCACGACGACACACCGACCGGGAGCAGCGTGGGCGGCGCGACGAGGACGACCTCGGCGCCGAGCATCGACAGCAGCAGCGCGTTGGACCGCGCGACCCGGCTGTGCAGGATGTCGCCGACGATGGCGATGCGCTTGCCGTCGATGTCGCCGAGGCGTTGCCGCAGCGTGAGCGCGTCGAGCAGCGCCTGGGTGGGGTGTTCGTGCGTGCCGTCGCCGGCGTTGATCACCGCGGGTCCGCCGTCATCCTGACGTCCGGTCCAGTTCGCGATCTGGTGGGCCGCACCCGACGCGGGGTGCCGCACGATCAGGGCGTCGGCCCCGGCGGCGCGCAGCGTCATCGCCGTGTCCCGCAGCGACTCGCCCTTCGACACCGACGAGCTGGAGGCGCTGACGTTGATGACGTCCGCGCTCATCCACTTGCCTGCGACCTCGAACGACACCCGGGTGCGGGTCGAGTTCTCGAAGAACACGGTCATCACGGTCCGGCCGCGCAGCGTCGGGAGCTTGCGCACCTCACGTCCGAGGAGGGCCTGTTCGAAGCGTTCGGCCTCGTCGAGAAGTTCGACGGCCGATTCCCGTGTCAGGTCCGCGATCGACAACAGGTGCTTCACTTAGCTCTTCCCCCCGGAGATCATGACCGCGTCGCGGCCGTCGTGTTCGCTCAGGAGCACCTTGACGTCCTCGGTGCGGGCGGTGGGCACGTTCTTGCCCACGTAGTCGGCGCGCAGCGGCAGTTCGCGGTGCCCGCGGTCGACGAGGACGGCCAGCTGGACGGCCCGGGGCCGCCCGAGGTCGCGGAGGGCGTCGAGCGCCGAGCGGACGGTGCGGCCGGAGAACAGCACGTCGTCGACGAGGACGACCAGGGTGTTGTCGACGCCGCCCTCGGGCACCGAGGTCCGTTCGAGGGGGCGGTGCGGTTTGGTGCGCAGATCGTCGCGGTACAGGGTGATGTCGAGGGAGCCGACCGGTGGACGCACCCCGGAGAATTCTTCGACCTTCCCGGCGAGCCGCGCGGCCAGCGTCGTGCCCCGGGTCGGGATGCCGATCAGAACGACACGCGGCGCCTCACCGTCGGCGGCGTCGATCGCGGTCTTCTCGATGATCTGGTGCGCGATTCGCGCAATGGTCCGTCCCACATCGGCTGCGGACAGCAGCTCCCGTGCGGGTTCGACGGACGGGGACTCTTCTGGTGTTGAATCCGCCGGTTCCCCGGCGGGGCGAGACCCTTCGGGCACGCGCATACAACGACCTCCTTCTCCGCCTCACTGGACGGATCGTTAAAGGATGCCTGACGCGGACAGCTTATCAGCGCGTCGACTGCGCCAGGCCCGGACCCCTGACCTGCGGACCCGCCGACACGGGCCCGCAGCGGGACACGAACTTACGAGCGGGCGTCGTTCGACTCGCCGCCGGCGGTCTCGGCACGCCGCGACGTCGCGGCCGCAGCCGACCGCACCTGCGGGGCCACCAGCACGACCTGGCCGAGGATGCCGTTGACGAAACCCGGCGACTCGTCGGTGGACAGCTGCTTGGCGAGCTCCACCGCCTCGTCCACGGCCACGACCGGAGGCACGTCGGTGGCGTGGAACAGCTCCCACACGGCGATGCGCAGGATGGCGCGGTCGACGGCGGGCAGCCGCTCGAGCGTCCAGTCCTGCAGGTGGGACGAGATCACCTCGTCGAGGCGGTCCAGGTTCTCCGCGACACCCGTCACCACGGTGACGGTGTACGGGGCGACCGGTGCCACGGAATCGTCCTTGCCGGACAATTCCGCGCGCTCGTTCGCGAGATCGACCGGATCGAGATCTCGCGCCTCGGCCTCGAAGAGGAAATCGACGGCGCGCTTGCGGGCCTTGTGCCGTGCGCCGAGTTTCTTATGCGAACCGGACACTCAGGAATTCACACGCCCGAGGTAGTTGCCGTCGCGGGAGTCGACCTTCAGCTTGTCACCGGTGTTGATGAACAGCGGAACGTTGATCTCTGCGCCGGTCTCGAGGGTGGCGGGCTTGGTGCCGCCGGTGGAGCGGTCGCCCTGCAGACCGGGATCGGTGTGCTTGACCACCAGTTCGACGGTGACGGGCAGTTCGACGAACAGCGGAACGTCCTCGTGCGTCGCGACCTGCACGGACATGTTCTCGAGCAGGAAGCGGGCGCCGTCGCCGACGGTGGCCTCGCTGATCGAGATCTGGTCGTACGTGGCGCCGTCCATGAAGATGTAGTCGGTGCCATCGTGGTAGAGGTAGGTCATGTCGCGGCGGTCGACCGTGGCCGTGTCCACCTTGACGCCGGCGTTGAACGTCTTGTCGACGACCTTGCCCGAGAGCACGTTCTTCAACTTGGTGCGCACGAACGCGGGACCCTTGCCGGGCTTCACGTGCTGGAACTCGGTAATCGTCCACAGCTGGCCTTCGATCTGCAGGACCAGGCCGTTCTTGAAATCACTGGTTGAAGCCACTTGCTTCGCGTCTCCTCGATAAGGTCGAAACCGTCTACACGACAGTCAGGTCTTTGGTGGTGAGTGTGAGCAGCTCCGGTCCCTGCTCACGAACCACGAGCGTGTCCTCGATCCGCACGCCTCCGCGCCCGGAGAAGTACACGCCCGGCTCGACGGTCACCGCCGCACCGTCCAGAAGTGTACCGGTGCCCAGCTTGCCGATTCCCGGAGCTTCGTGGATCTCCAGGCCGACGCCGTGTCCGAGCCCGTGCAGGAACAGCTCCCCGTAGCCGGCGTCCTCGATGACCCGGCGGGCGGCGGCGTCCACCGCGGACACCTCGACTCCCGGGCGCAGCGCGTCCCGGCCTGCCTCCTGCGACCGCGCGACCAGCGCATATACGTCGCGTTGCCAGTCGGCGGCCTGCCCCAGGACGTACGTTCTGGTCATGTCCGAGTGGTAGCCGCCGATCTCCGCCCCGAAGTCCAGCTTCACGAAGTCGCCGCTGCCGAGCACCGCCTCGGTCGGGCGGTGGTGCGGGATCGCCGAGTGGGCGCCCGCCGCGACGATGGTCTCGAACGAGATGCCGTCGGCGCCGTGCGCGAGCATCAGCGCCTCCAGTTCCCGGCCCACCTCCTTCTCGGTGCGCCCGGGGCGGAGACCACCGCGCTCGATCAACTCGGCGAGCGCGGAGTCGGCGGCCGCGCACGCCGCGCGCAGCAGCCCGACCTCGAAGTCGTCCTTCACCATCCGTAGTTCCTCGACGAGACCCGGAACCGGGTCGAGCCGCGCGTCCGGCGCGAGCACCGACCAGGCGGCGAACTCGTCCACCGTGACGACGTGACTCTCGAACGCCAGCGACGACGGGTTCCGCCGACCCACGGATTCGATCAGATGGGCTGCGCTGGCGCGGGCGATCTCGGCCCGCAGATCGGGAACCTGTTCTCCGACTTGTGTGAGGTAGCGGCCGTCGGTGCAGATGACGGTGCGCTCCTCGGCGCCCTCGGCGTCGGACGCGTGCACGAGCAGCGCGGCATTGGAGCCGGTGAACCCGGTGAGATACCGGATGTTCACCAGATTCGTCACCAGAAGTGCGTCGAGATCCCGGGCGGCGAGGGCCGCGCGCAGCGCCGCGCGCCGCGAACCATGATCAGCAGGCATGTCGTCAAACGTACCGGGAGTCCGCCGCCGGGCGGGCGCGGATCGACGGCACCCGACCACAGGCGAGAACAGGTTTCAGACCGCCCCCGTGTGGGTTAGGCCACACGGGCGGAAACCCGCTCGTTACGCTGTGCCCATGAATGCGTGGGTGGTACGCGGCCTCGGCATGGCCCTGATACATGTTTTCGTTCGTGTGATCCTCGGTGTGTCGATCACACAGTGGCCGCTTCAGGGTTCCGCTCTGAGATGGCTCGCACTGCTGATCGTGGTGTTCGTGGCACTGATCTGGGCCGGCATCGACGGTATCCGGGACCGCCGCCGGAACCCGGACCCGGAGGACGGCGCCGACCTGACGATGCTGTGGCTGAAGGCGGCCCTGCTCGGCGGAGTCGTCGCGGGCGTGGGGAGCTGGCTGGCCAACCTGGTGCCGAACCTCAACGTCACCCAGAACTCGTTCTTCTTCGAGATCACGTCCGGGGCGGCGTTCACGGTCCTGCTGATCTTCGTTCCTGCCATGCTCGCCGTGTTCCTCGGCCGGTTCTTCGTCGGCCGGGACTCCAGGAAGACGGAGAAGGGCCGCGGCGAACGCCGGACGGCGGCGCACGGCGCCGGAGTGGCGGCAGGAGCCGCAGCGGGGGGAACCGCAGCCGCAGCCGTGGCAGACGACGACGGGTACGGCCAGAACTACCCCGGCCAGGCGTACGAGCAGACCCCGGACACCGGGTACGCCGGTTCCGATGCCGACACGGCCGTGTTCGAACCGGTGCACAACTACCGCGAGGACACCTCGGACCTCGATCAGCCGCAGGGCGGGGACACCACCTGGCAGGACCCGGTCGACCTCGGGAAGCGGACCGCGGACGACCAGCGCCGAGGCGAGTAGCCGCTCCCGGCTCTCCCACACCCGACGGACGACACACCGACCGACGACGCGGCGGTATGAGCGCACTCGCTCACACCGCCGCGTCCTTGCCTTCTCCGTTACGTCACAGGAGGACGGCACCGCCGGTGCCCGGTGTCGCCTCGCGGGCGACCGCGGAGTACGCGGCGACGAGCAGGGACGGGTCCGGGCCCTCGAGCCGTCCGGGCTTCGCGAGCCCGTCGAGCACGACGAACCGCAGCACGCCGGCCCGGTTCTTCTTGTCCGTCTGCATTCCCTCCACCAGCTGGCCGAACGCGTCCGCGTCGTACGTGGTGGGCAGACCCACCAGTTCCAGGATGGTGCGGTGCCGGTCCGCCGTCGCATCGTCCAGGCGTCCCGCCAGCCGCCCCAGCTCGGCCGCGAACACGAGCCCGACGGCGACCGCCGCACCGTGACGCCAGCGGTACCGTTCACGCCGCTCGATCGCGTGCCCGAGCGTGTGCCCGTAGTTGAGGATCTCCCGCAGATCCGACTCGCGCAGGTCCGCGGCCACGACCTTGGCCTTGACCTCCACGGACCGCCGGATCAGTTCGGGCAGAACGGTTCCCGTGGGATCCAGCGCGGCCTCGGGATCTTTCTCGATGAGCTCCAGGATGACGGGGTCGGCGATGAATCCGGTCTTCACGACCTCCGCCATGCCCGCGACGATCTCGTTGCGGGGCACCGTCTCGAGCGTCGCCAGGTCGATGAGCACCGCCGACGGCTCGTGGAACGATCCCACCAGGTTCTTACCGGCTTCGGTGTTGATGCCGGTCTTGCCGCCGACCGCCGCATCCACCATCGCGAGGAGCGTCGTGGGCACGTGGATCACGCGCACCCCGCGCATCCACGTCGCCGCGACGAACCCGGCGAGGTCGGTGGCCGCGCCGCCGCCCAGACTGACGACTGCGTCACTGCGGGTCAGGCCGATCCGGCCGAGGACCTCCCAGCAGAACCCGGCGACGGCCAGATCCTTGCCGTCCTCCGCGTCCGGAATCTCGATGCGGTGCGCATCGATCCCCTTCTCGGCGAGCGCCGCGCGCACCGCCTCCGCCGTCTCCGCCAGCGGCGGCTGGTGGAAGATCGCCACCGTCCTCGTGCCGGTGAGTTCGTCCACCAGCTCGCCGAGCAATCCGCGCCCGATGATGACCGGGTAGGGGTTCGCCGTCTGCACCTGTACGCGTACCGGTTCGGTCACTGTCTGCTGCTCCGCTCCGTCTTGTCCGAGATTCTCGGATGTCTGTAATTCCGCCGGGTCGCCGATCACTCGGCGAGTTTCGCCACCAGCTGCTGCACCACCCGGGCGGGACTCCGCCCGTCCGTGCGTATCCGGATGGACGCCACCTCCCGGTACAGCGGTCGGCGCTTGCGCATCAACTCGGTGTACTTCTGGCGGGGGTCGCCACCGGCGAGGAGGGGACGCGCCGTGTTGGTTCCCGTGCGCTTGAGCCCCTCGGCCACGCTGATCTCGAGGTAGATCACCGTCTGGCCCTTCAACAACTCGCGGGTGCGCTCGGAGAGGATGGACCCGCCACCGAGCGAGACGATCCCCTCGTGACTCTCGATGGCCTTCCGCACGATCTCTTCCTCGAGGGCCCGGAAGGCGGGTTCACCCTCCTGGACGAAGATCTCGGCGATCGTGCGTCCCGCCTCTTCCTCGACGGCCACGTCGGTGTCGAACAACGACAGGTCCAGCGCCTGCGCGAGGCGACGCCCGATCGTGGACTTACCTGCTCCCGGCGGACCGACGAGCACGGCTTTCGGTGCCATCACCGGTCACCGCCCCGGCGCGACGGCAGACGGGCTGGTCATCGCGCGAGCCGGGCTGCGACACCCGACGCGTAACGCTCGTAGTTCGCGGCCGTCTCGGCGACCGAGTCGCCACCGAACTTCTCGAGCGCGGCCTGGGCCACGACCAACGCCACCATCGCCTCGGCCACGACACCGGCGGCGGGCACCGCGCACACGTCGGACCGCTGGTGGATGGCCACGGCTTCCTCACCGGTCGACATGTCGACGGTGGCCAGGGCGCGCGGGACCGTGGAGATCGGCTTCATCGCCGCGCGCACGCGGAGCGCCTCGCCGTTGGTCATGCCGCCTTCGAGGCCGCCGGCGCGGTTGGTCGAACGCAGAATTCCGTCCGGGCCGGGCCGCATCTCGTCGTGCGCCTGGCTGCCGCGGCGGCGCGCGGTCTCGAAGCCGTCGCCGACCTCGACGCCCTTGATGGCCTGGATGCCCATCAGGGCGGACGCCAGACGGGCGTCGAGGCGGTCCGCGCCGCTGATGAACGATCCGAGACCCACGGGGAGACCGTGGATGACGACCTCGACGACACCGCCGAGGGTGTCGCCGTCCCGCTTGGCGGCCTCGATCTCGGCGATCATCGATTCCTCGGCGGCCTTGTCGAACGCCCGGACCGGGCTGGCGTCGATCGCCGCGAGGTCCGACGCGGTGGGTTCCGGGCCGACGTACGGATCGGACGCGCCGATCGAGATCACGTGCGACAGCACCTCCACGCCGAACACCTGGCGCAGGAAACCGCGGGCGAACGTCGCGGCCGCCACCCGGGCCGCGGTCTCGCGCGCACTCGCGCGTTCGAGAACCGGGCGGGCGTCGTCGAACCCGTACTTGAGCATGCCCGAATAGTCGGCGTGACCGGGGCGCGGACGGGTGAGCGGCGCGTTCCGCGCCTGATCGGCCAGCAGGTCGGCGTCCACCGGGTCCGCGGACATGATGGTTTCCCACTTGGGCCACTCGGTGTTGCCCACCTCGACGGCGATCGGGCCGCCGAGCGTCCGGCCGTGTCGGACACCACCGACGATGGTGACCTTGTCGGCCTCGAACTTCATCCGCGCACCGCGGCCGTAGCCGAGGCGACGTCGCGCGAGTTGGGTCGAAATGTCCTCGGACGTCACTTCGACGCCCGCGACCATCCCCTCGAGCATCGCGACGAGGGCGGGACCATGGGATTCTCCGGCAGTTATCCAGCGCAGCACGCCAATATCCTTCCATGTCGCCGCGTCCGGCAGTGACGGTGGTCCTCCCGGGGCGCGCGCGGGGTGCGGACTCGGTCAGGTGAGGTGCCCGGCGACCAGCGCCACCAGTGTCGCGGCGCACATCGCAGGTCCGTGCGGGAGCGGCGGCGACGAGCGCCGGGCGGCGAGGACGATGCAGCCCGCCACTGCGGTCAGTGCGGGCGCGAGCGCGGCCGCGAACACCCAGGCTTCTCCCCCGGCCATACCGGCGGCCGCGCCGACCCCGAGCGCGAGTTTCACGTCACCGGCGCCGATCGCACCGGGCGCTCCCAGGTAGAGGGCGAGATAGGCCGCGGCCAGCAGGAGACCGCCGATCACGGCGGCGGACGCGGCGCCGGTCGCGGCACCGATGCCGACGATCACCAGGAACCCAGGCAGCGTCAGCAGGTTCGGCAGCCTCCGGGCGCACAGGTCGGTGGCGGCGAGACTCGCACACCACCACCAGAACGCGAGAGCGCCCGGCAATATCCACGCCGGGTTGCGGCCGGCGTCGGCCCAGACCGTGGCGGCGACGCCGACCGCGCACACCGCCTCGCACCAGCCCGGCGGCACCGGGCCCACGAACCGGCCCGCGGTGAGGCGCGCACACCGTCCCGCACCCGCACCGGCCACCACACTCGTCGCGATCAGCCACCACATGCCGACCAGTGTGCGAGCCGGGGCACCTGGCCCCCTCGCGGCGACCTGCGGGAACGATCGCCCTGTGGATGGCGGCCGGGCCTGTGGACAACTAACCCAGAGCGGCCGCCATCGCCTCGCGCGGCGCCGGGCGACCGGTAAACTGCTCGACCTGCCCGAACGCCTGGTGCAGCAGCATCGACAAACCGCCGACCACCGTTCCCCCGGCCGCCTCGACCGCGGCCGCCAGTGGGGTCGGCCACGGGTCGTAGATCGCGTCGAGCACGAACGGCGCCCGGCCGAGAACATCCGCGTAGTCGGTGATCGCGGCGGACGGGACGGTGCTGACGAGTGCGGCGGCCGCGGCGCACCGGGCACCGAGTTCGGGGCTGTCGAAGCCCAGCAAGCGGACGTCGAGCCCGACCGATTCCGCGCACCCCAGCGCACCTGCCGCGCGACCCGCGTCGCGGGCCACGACGGTCACCGATTTCACGCCCAGGTCGGCAAGGGCGACGAGCGCGGGCCTGGCCGTGCCGCCCGCACCCACGACGACCGCCTCGGCGCCCGCGATGGCACCGACACCGCCCGCGGTGAGCGCGCCGCTGACCCCGTCCACGTCGGTGCAGTCGGCACGCCACCCGCCCTCGATGCGGACGAGGGTGTTCGCGGAGCCGATCGCCACAGCCCTGTCGGTGCGCTCGGACGCGAATTCGAGCGCGGCGATCTTGCCCGGCATCGTGACGGACAGGCCGACCCATTCCGGGCCGAGCCCGGACACCAGCCCGGGGAGTCGCTCCCCGTCGCACTCGATGCGGTCGTACGTCCACCCGGTGAGACCGAGCGCCCGGTACGCCGCGAGGTGCAGTTGCGGTGATCGCGAATGCGCAATAGGGCTGCCCAGCACCGCAGCTTTGCGTGCGGTCGCCAACTCATCGTCCACTGTTGAGAATCCCGTTGTTCAGAGCCTGGTCGATGTTGGCCAGGTGTTCGTCGTAGCTCTTCGTGAAGAGTGTCGTGCCCTTCGCGTCGACCGTCACAAAGTAGATCCAGTCGCCGGGCGCCGGTTGTTCGACCGCCTGGAGCGCCCCGATGCTCGGCGACGAGATCGGCGTCGCAGGCAGGCCGGGGCTGGCATACGTGTTCCAGGGTGTCACCTGCGCGCGGTCGGCGTCGGTGGTGGCCAGTTCGGTGGTGTCCAGCGCGTAGTTGACCGTGGAATCGAACTGCAACGCCTGGTTGACGGCGAGCCGGTTGAGGATGACGCGGGCGACCTTCGAGAAGTCGTCGGGCATCGCCTCGCGTTCCACCAGCGACGCCGCGACCAGCATCTTGTACGGCGTGAGACCGACCTGGTTGCCCGCGGTGAGGATCCCGGTCTTCTCGTAGCTCGCGGAACTCTCCGACACCAGCCGCTGCAGAATCGCGACCGGACCGGCGGTGGGATCGAAATCCCAACTGCCCGCGGCGATCAGCCCCTCGAGCTGGCGATCCCGGTCCGGGACACCCGCGACCGAGTCCTTCGCCCAGTCGGGCACGCCGAGCGCGGACAGGTCGCCCGCGCCGGCGGCGTTGAGGTCGTCGTAGCTGATGCACTTCTCCCGGCCGGCGTCACCCAGGCAGCTCGCCTCGGAGATCAGCGTGTAGATCCCCTTCTTCTTGGCGCCGGTCTGCACGTCGGTCGTGTCGTGGAGTTGCCTGCCCTCGGAGATGATCATCTGCCCGACGCGGGAAGCGGGGTCGACCAGTTCCTGCACGGCGTCAGCGGCCGGAATCTGGGTGGAGAGGCTGTAGAAACCGGGTTGCACCGAGTTCATCGCGTTGCTCTGGACTGCGGCGTTGAAGAACGCCGATCCGCTGGCGACGACGTCGCGGTCCGCCAGGGTGGTGGCGATCTCCTCCGCGGTGTCGCCCGGATGGACCTGCACGACCACTTCGGGACCACCGGGGCCTGCGTAGTCCGCGGGCGCGTCGGACCCGCCGAAGAACAGCTTGCCGCCGACGAACACGACACCGACCAACACGATGAGGACCGTCGCGGCAGCGAGGACGCCGAACACCTTGCCCCGGCGCGCGCGTCCCCTGGCCTGTTTGCGCCTGCGGGCCTGCGTGCGAGCAGCGGCGCGGGTCGGTGGGATCGCCTCGGGAATCGCCGAGGGTGGGATCTCCTCGGGAATCGCCGAGATTATCTGCGTCTCGGCCTCCGCGAACGCGACGTCCGGTTGCGGGCGGTCGTAGCCGTCGTCGGGGTATGCCTCGGCCGGCTCGTCGACGTAGTCGTCCACATGTGGGCGGTCGCCGGCCGGCGGCTCCCGGTACGCGCGGGCGTCGCCGTAGGAGCGCGGACCGTATCCGTCCTCGTACACGGACTCGGCGTCGTAGGGCTGCTCGTACCGCTGCTCGTATCGCGGCTCCGCGTACTCGCGGTGCGGTTCGTGGCGCTGCGGTTCCTCGACGTGCTGTTCGTCGGGGCGCTGTTCCTCGTAGTGCGGCTGGTCGAAATGCGGCTCGTCGTACACGACGGCGTGCCGGCCGGTGGTGACGAGGTCGTCGTCGGGGGGCGGCGTGTAGTCGACCTCGTCGTCGTCCTCGTCGAGATAGCGGTGCCGCCGGGGTTCGCGGGGGATGTACTGGAAGTCGGGTCGCTCACTTGCGGGGCGGCGGTGATTGCTCACTGGCCCGCCTCCGGTCGCTGCGCGTCCCCACCCGAATCCCCTGCATTCACCGACCTGCTCCGCTCGTCCAACCATCCCTGCAAGATCGCCACCGCCGCAGCCTGGTCGATCACAGGACGCTGGCCCCTCGCACTGACACCGCTCTCGCGAAGCGCCCGCGCGGCGGTGACGGTCGTCAGACGTTCGTCCGCCATCCGCACCGGTATCGGGTCGACCTTCCTTCGCAATCGCTTCGCGAACACAGTAGCGATCGAGGCGGCTTTTCCCCGTTCACCCCGCAAGGTCTGCGGCAGACCGACGATAACCTCCACCGCCTCGTATTCCTCGACAATGTGGGCAATGCGCCGGATGTCCGGCGCGTCGGGCCCGCGTTCCTTGGACCGGGGCACCGTCTCCACCGGGGTGGCGAGGATCCCGTCGGGGTCGCTCGACGCGACACCGATGCGGACACTGCCCACATCGATGCCGATACGCCGACCACGCCCAGGGTCGTCGACTCCCGGTCGATCCGGACCCTGTTCCGCGTGACCCACCGCTACTGGCTCCCCACCTTGTCTGCGACTTGTGCCCGGACCGCGTCGAGGGCGGCCGCGATTCCGCTGGTGTCCGAACCTGAACCCTGTGCCATGTCGGCCTTCCCGCCACCGCGGCCGCCGATCTTCGGACCGAATTCCTTCACGAGGTCGCCGGCCGAGAGGCCGAGTTCCTGCGCGGCCTTGCTCACGGCCACCACGAACGGCACCTTGCCGTCGACGTCGCCGAGCAGCACGACGACGGCGGGCTGGGTGCCGAACCGGCCGCGGATGTCCGTGACGAGCCCGCGCAGGTCGTTGCCGCCGACACCGGCCGGGGCGGAGTCCGCGACCAGCAGCACGGGCCCGACGCGCTGCGCCTTGTCGACGAACGTGCCCGCCGAGGCGAGCACCGCCTGCGCGCGGGTCTGTTCGAGTTCCTTCTCCGCCACCCGAAGTCGCTCCACCAGTGCCTCGACGCGGGCGGGCACCTCCTCCGAGGGCACCTTCAACGACGACGACAACCCGGCGAGCAGGGCCCGTTCCTTGGCCAGGTAGCGGTACGAGTCGAGCCCGACGTAGGCCTCGACGCGGCGCACGCCGGAACCGACGGACTGCTCACCGAGCAGCGTGACGTTGCCGATCTGCGACGAGCTGCCCACGTGAGTTCCACCACACAGCTCCATCGAGAACGGTCCGCCGATCTCGACGACCCGCACCTCGTCGCCGTAGTTCTCGCCGAACAGCGCCATCGCGCCCATCGACTTCGCCTTGTCGAGGTCGGTGACGAACGTGTTCACGGAGTAGTCGGCGGCCACCGCCTCGTTCGCGACGACCTCGATGTCCTGCTTCTGCGCCTCCGTCAGCGCGCCCTGCCAGGAGAAGTCGAACCGAAGGTAGCCCGGCTTGTTCAGCGAGCCGGCCTGAACGGCGTTGGGGCCGAGCACCTGTCGCAGTGCGGCGTGCACCATGTGCGTGCCGGAGTGCCCCTGGGTGGCGCCCTTGCGCCACGCGGCGTCGACCTGCGCGAGCACGACGTCGCCCTCGGTGATCTGCCCCTCCTGCACGGTCACCTTGTGGACCCACAGCTTCTTGGCGATCTTCTGGACGTCGTTGACCTTCACCCGCAGCCCCGGGCCGGTGAGGGTGCCGAGGTCGGCGATCTGGCCGCCCGCCTCCGCGTACAGGGGGCTGCGGTCGAGGATGACCTCGACGTCCTGGCCCGCCGCCGCGACGGGGACGCGCTGCCCCTGCGAGATCAGCGCGAGAACGTGTGCCTCGGAAACCAATTCGTGGAATCCGGTGAACTCGGTGGGTCCGCGATCGAGGAGTTCCTTGTAGACGGTCAGGTCGGCGTGCGCGTGCTTGCGCGCCTGGGCGTCGTCCTTCGCGCGCTGCCGCTGTTCGGCCATCAGCGTGCGGAAACCCTCCTCGTCGACGGTCAGACCGGCCTCGGCCGCCATCTCCAGAGTCAGGTCGATCGGGAAGCCGTACGTGTCGTGCAGCGCGAACGCCTGGTCGCCGCCGATGGTCGACTTGCCGGACGCCTTCACCGATTCGGCGGCGCCTTCGAACAGCTTGGAACCGGACGTGAGGGTCTTGAGGAACGCGGTCTCCTCGCCCACGGCGACCGTCTCGATGCGGCCGAAGTCCGTGTCGAGGACGGGGTACGACGGCGCCATCGTGTCGCGGACGACGGTGATGAACTCCCGCATGCTGGGCTTGTCGGCGCCGAGCAGTTTCGCGGAGCGGACGATGCGCCGCAGCAGGCGGCGCAGGACGTAGCCGCGGCCGTCGTTGCCGGGGTTCACGCCGTCGGCGATGAGCATCGCGGCGGTGCGCGCGTGGTCGGCGATCACCCGGAACCGCACGTCGTCGTCGTGGACGACGCCGTACTTGCGGCCCGACAGTTCCTCGGCCTTCGCGATGACCGGGCGCACGAGATCCGTCTCGTACACGTTGTCGACGCCCTGGAGCAGGAACGCGACGCGCTCGACGCCCATGCCGGTGTCGATGTTCTGCTTCGGCAGCGGCCCGAGGATCTCGAAGTTGTCCTTGCTGATGCCGAGACCGCGTTCGTTCTGCATGAACACGAGATTCCAGATCTCGATGTAGCGGTCCTCGTCGGCCTCCGGGCCGCCTTCGGCGCCGTACTCGGGGCCGCGGTCGTAGTAGATCTCCGAGCACGGGCCGCAGGGGCCGGGGATGCCCATCGACCAGTAGTTGTCGGCCATGCCGCGGCGCTGGATCCGCGTCTCGGGAACGCCGACCTCGTCGCGCCAGATGTCGCGGGCCTCGTCGTCGTCGAGGTACACCGTCACCCAGATCCGCTCCGGGTCGAACCCGTAACCGCCGTCGTCGACGCCGGAGGTCAGCAGCGCCCACGCGTGCCTGATCGCGTCGCGCTTGAAGTAGTCGCCGAACGAGAAGTTGCCGGCCATCTGGAAGAACGTGTTGTGCCGTGTGGTGATGCCGACGTTCTCGATGTCGAGGGTGCGCACACACTTCTGGACACTGGTCGCCCGCGGGTACGGCGGAGTCTGCTGACCGAGGAAGAACGGAACGAACTGCACCATTCCGGCGTTGACGAACAGCAGGTTCGGATCGTCGAGAATCAGCGAGGCGCTGGGTACCTCGGTGTGGGCCGCCTTGACGAAATGGTCGAGGAAGCGCCGGCGAATCTCGTGGGTCTGCACGTCAGTGATCCTTATTGTCTGTCTCGAGGGCAACTACGGTCGCCGGGTGGCTGGGCACACCCGGCGGTTCGGCAACATTCAGCTTAACCGGCCACCCTGACGGTTCGTGCCGCGGACGATGGCGCGCAGTTTGTCCACACGTCCCGCGATGTCGCGCTCGCCGCCGTGGGTGGTGGGCTGGTAGTAGTCGACGCCGACGAGCTCGTCGGGCGGATACTGCTGCGCCAGTACCCCGTCCGGGTGGTCGTGGGGATATCGGTAGCCGACGGCGTTGCCGAGCTTCGCCGCCCCCGCGTAGTGGCCGTCGCGCAGGTGCGGTGGGACGAGCCCGGCGTTTCCCGCCGCGACGTCCGCCATGGCGGCGCCGAGCGCGGCGATGACGGCCCCCGACTTCGGCGCGGTCGCGAGGTGGATGGTGGCCTGTGCGAGGGCGAGGCGCGCCTCCGGCATCCCGATCAGCTGCACCGCCTGTGCGGCGGCGGTGGCGGTCTGCAACGCGGTGGGATCGGCCATCCCGATGTCCTCGCTGGCGTGGACGACGAGCCGCCGCGCGATGAAGCGGGGATCCTCGCCCGCGGTCAGCATCCGCGCCAGGTAATGGAGGGCGGCGTCGACGTCCGAGCCGCGGATCGACTTGATGAACGCGCTGATCACGTCGTAGTGCTGGTCGCCGTCACGGTCGTAGCGGACCGCCGCCTTGTCGACGCTGGCCTCCACCGTCGCGAGGTCCAGCAGCACGGGACGGTCCGCGTCACCGGCCCGGTCGAGCGCCGCACCCGCCGCCGCCTCGAGCGCGGTGAGCGCGCGCCGGGCGTCACCGGCCGCGAGGCGCACCAGGTGGTCCATCGCGTCGCCTGCGATCTCGATGTCCCCGCCGAGACCCCGCTCGTCGGTGCGCGCCCGCTCGAGGAGGTTCTCGATGTCGTCCGCCGTCAGCGACTGCAGTTGCAGGACCAGTGAGCGCGACAGCAGCGGGGACACCACCGAGAACGACGGATTCTCGGTGGTGGCGGCCACGAGCAGCACGATCCGGTTCTCCACCGCCGCCAGCAGTGCGTCCTGCTGGGTCTTGGAGAAGCGGTGGACCTCGTCGATGAACAGCACCGTCTGCTCGCCCGCGAGGAGTCGTCGGCGGGCGAGTTCGATGACGCCGCGCACTTCCTTCACCCCCGCGGACAGCGCGGACAGCGCCTCGAAGCGGCGCCCCGTGGCGCCCGAGATCAGCGACGCCAGCGTGGTCTTGCCGGTGCCGGGCGGACCGTACAGCAGCACGGACGCCGCCCCCGACCCCTCCACCAGGCGCCGGAGCGGCGCACCGGGGCCGAGGAGATGCTGCTGGCCGACCACCTCGCCGAGCGTGCGGGGACGCATGCGCACGGCCAGCGGTGCGCGGTGGTCGACCGGCACCGGACCGGGAACCGAGCGCGGAGCCGCGGCCTCGTCCGGTCGCGCCGTCTCGAACAGGCCCGCCGACTCGTCCTCGCCGACATCCGAACCGAAAAGATCGCTCACAAGTTCGACGCTACTGGAACCCGCACCGTCCGACCCAGTCCGGCCGGACCTCGCGTCAGCCGACGGACAGTCCCCGGATCTTGTCGGCGATGACGCGGGCGTCGTGGGCGACCACCGTGTTCCCCGCGTGATCCGCGGAACGGGCCAGTTTGTCCCAGCGCTGGGTCAGCGCCTCGGACCGCGGCACCGACAGGTGATGCTCGCGGACCGCGGCGATCCGGGTGTGATTGTCCGGCAGGAACAGGTAGGTGCTGAGCCACACCCAGATCAGTTGCGCCTCGACCATGCGGGCGGCGAGCACGTTGTCGTCGGCGAGCGCGGGCCACATCCCCACGACCTCCGCCCGCCAGGCCTCGATCATCGCCTGGGTGCGGTCCTCGGACAGTTCGATGCTGCACAGGCAGCCCGGGAACGAGACCAGCGCGTACGCGATGTCGAGCATCGCGTCGCGGAACCCGCCCCACTCGTAGTCGAGGAATCGGACGCCCTCGTCGTTGACGATGATGTTGTCCGGGCACAGGTCGGACGGGCTGAACGCCCGGAACCGGCCGCTCTCGAACAGCTTCGCGGCCCGGGCCACCTGCTCGGTCAGCTCCGGGGACACGTCGACGCGGAGGATGTCGGACAGCAGGCCGGGCACGGCGGGCACCGCACGCTCGACCTGCTCGGCCACGGTGTCGTCGCAGTGCGCCACCTCGGCGCGGCGCAGCAGTGCGGTGAAGTCTTCCTCGCGGCCCACGGTGGCCGCGTGCATGCGGCCGAGTGCCTGGGCCATGGCCATCAGGGTGTTGGTGACGGTGTCGGAGTCGGAGTGCTCGAGCAGCGCGCTGATCGGGGTGGCGTCCCCGAGGTCGCTGAGCACGAGGAGCCGGGCGTCGAGGTCGGAGGCGAGCAGTTCGGCTCCGGGGCGGCTGTCCGTCGCCAGCGCCGTGGCGAACTGGTACGAGACGGCCTCGCGGAGGAAGGCGCTGCGGCTGTCGCCGGACAGGTCGTCGGGATCGACGGCCCGCGCGCCGGACACCCCGGACTCCTCGCGGACCTGCTTGATCACCAACGTCCGGGGAAGGGAGAACGGATTCTCCGCCACCCGCACACGGAGCACGATGGTGCGGCCACTACCGCCGAGATCCACGGGATCCACCAGTGTCACGGGTGCCCCTGTGCGACGGGTGAGCAGCTTCTCGGCTGCGGCAACTACCTCTGAAACGGGGTCTGCCAGTATTGCAGTCATCGCGGACCAACTTACCTGCTAGTGACACGGATCATCGAGTCCTCCTCCGGAAGCCCCGATGAATTTCAGCATTTCGGCTGATCCGGTGCGAGTACTTCCATCGGCGCCACGTCAACCGACACCGCAATGGTGCTGTTTCGTGCCTCTGTGTATATGACACCGCGCAGCGGCGGCACGTCGGCGTAGTCCCGGCCCCACGCGACCACCGTGTACCGCTCGTCGACGAGCTGGTCGTTGGTGGGGTCGAAGGCCAGCCACCGGTCCCCCGGCATCCACACCGCGGCCCAGGCGTGCGTCGCGTCGACGCCGATCATCCGTTCCTTGCCGGGCGGCGGCTGCGTCGCCAGGTACCCGGACACGTACCGGGCCGCGAGTCCGCGTGAGCGCAGGCAGGCGATGGCGAGCCGGGCGAAGTCCTGGCAGACGCCCGAGCGCTTCTCCAGCACCTCCGCGACCCGCGTCGAGATCGACGTCGACCCCGACTTGTACTCGAAGTCGCGGTGGATGCGGGTCGTGAGATCGACCACCGCGTCGACGAGGGGCCGTTCCGGCGGGAAACTGGGTGCCGCGTACTCGCGGACCGCGTCGCCGATCTCGGGACGTTCGAGGTCGAGCACGAACTCCTGCGCCATCGCGCCCTCGGTGCCCACGGGCCGGGACAGCTCCCACGGCGCGTTCGCCGGTGCGGCCGCGAGTCTCGCCCTGTCCGGTCCGTAGACCTCGATCTCGGATTCGGCCGCCACCACCAGTTCCTCGTGCGAAGTGCTCACCTGGAAGTACAGGTCCCGGTTGCCGTACACGTCCGAGCCGGTGGAGCGGTCCGCGGGCGGCGGTGTGATGTCGACGACGGAGGCGACGCACCGCTGTTCCTCGGTGTCGCGCGGCAGCAGGTAACCCCGGCCGTACGACGAGGTCACCGGCCCCGAGTACGTGTACGTCGTGCGGTGGGTGATCGTGTATCGGCGCAGAACCGGACGTTCCGCTGCC
Source organism: Rhodococcus sp. NPDC057014 (assembly GCF_042673295.1). Lineage (NCBI taxonomy): Bacteria > Bacillati > Actinomycetota > Actinomycetes > Mycobacteriales > Nocardiaceae > Rhodococcus > Rhodococcus sp. NPDC057014. Next base: position 13,475 of record NZ_JBHUSF010000020.1, on the reverse strand, counting down.
GGGCCGGTGGGCGGCGTCGTGTCCGTCACGCGGGAACTCCGCCCGGGAAGGTGCTCGAGGGGGTGCCGCTGCCCCACAGCGGCTGGGTGCCGCCGGGCAGCGACAGCTGACCCTTCAGCATCACGTCGGACAGTTCGCGCAGCAGTGCGCGCATCGTGGTCGTCAGCTCACCCAGCTCCTTCCGGGACCCGCCCGCGTCGACCGATTCGAGCCGGACGGGGTCGACGCGCCGCACGGTGTTGACCATGTCCTCGGCGAGCCGCTCCGCACGGGACGCACCCGAGGCGTCCGGCAGTGCGGCCAGATTCGTGCGCAGCGCCTCCAGTTGGAACGCCAGCGACCGCGGGTTCTTCACGTCGAACAGCAGCAACTCGGCCACGGCCGCCGGGCGGATGCTGCGGTTGCGTCGGCGGTAGACCACGGAACTCTCCGTGGCGACGAGGAGCGATTCGATCACCGCCCGCTCGGTCGCGGGATCCGTCTTCCGCCCGAGGGTGGAGTCCACCAGTGCGATCAGGGTGGCTGCCCGCTCGATCCGTTTGCCGATGTCCATGACGTGCCAGCCGGTGTCGCGGACCAGCGACTCCGCGGCGACCCCGGAGAGGGCGAGCATGCCGCCGAGCACGGCGGACTGCGCCTCGAACAGTGCGGACCCGTCGTCGACGGTGTCGGCGGCGACCTGTCCGAGCGTGCGTTCGACGGAGCTGAGGACGGCCCAGATGTCGTTCGACAGTTGCCCGCGCACGGCCCGCGCGGCCTGCTCGACGCCGCGCACCGCATGGGCGAGCGACCCGTCCCGGTCGGGGTCCGCCGTCAGGGAGCGAAACTCCGAGCGCACCCGCCGCTGGTCGCTGACCGGGTCGGAGTCCGAGTCGGAAACGGGGTGATGCCCGGCGTCGGCGACCCGCAGGACCGTGTTCAGCAGGATCGGGAGGCTCCCGCCGCCCGCCAGCCACGGTCGCAGGCGGTAGTCGCGGTACTTCTCCCCCACGGCGATCATCAGCCGGGCCGCGCCCTCGGCGCGTTCGGCGAACCTGCCCATCCAGAACAGTTCGGTCAGTGCACGCGGCGACGTCATCAGGTCGGACGTCGTTCCGGCGTACGTGGGCAGGGTCTCGCCGTCCCGCTCGGTGCCGTCGCCCGGGTCGGTGGACGCGGCGCGTTGTGCCATCCGGATCCAGACGTCCTTCGCGCCGGCGTGGCGGCGGTCCCCGCGCTCGGCCCCGGGAACGAGGGAGGTGCCGAGACCGCCGGCCATCGGCGTGAATCCCACCTGCTGCGCCACGCTGAACAGCCGCATCCCGACCGGTGCGAGCACGACGTCCCCGGCCCCCTCGGCGGCGGGCGCGTACGACGGGTCCGGGACGATCTGCCCGACCCACCGCTCGGGTTCGGCTCGCACCCGGTCCAGCAGGGTGTCCCGGTCGGCGTCACCGAGGTCGGCGGGCACGATCGGCGCACCCCCGTGCACCGCGCGCAGCACCATCGACGAGGCGTTCGCGAGGATGTGCGACAGCTCGGAGCGGTCGCCGCCCCAGAAACTGGGAACCGACGGCAACAGCAGATCCTCGTCGAGCAGCCTGCGGCACAGATCCGGAAGCAAGCGGGTGAGTGCGGGGTTCTCGAGGATTCCGCTGCCGAGGGTGTTGACGACGGTCACCGCGCCCCGCCGCAGCACCTCGACGAGACCGACCACCCCGGACCGGGAGCCGGGGCGAAGGTCGAGGGGGTCGGCGAGGTCTGCGTCCACGCGCCGGACGATGACGTCGACGCGTTCCAGACTGCCGAGGGACCGCATCCACACGTGACCGTCGCGGACCACCAGGTCGGCGCTCTCCACGAGCGGGAACCCGAGGACCGTCGCCAGGTACGCCTGATCGAATGCGGCTTCGGACCGGGTACGGGGGCTGAGGACGACGACGAGCGGGTCCTCCGTGCCCGCGGGGGCGGCGTCGATCGCCGCGAGCCGCATCGACTGGGCGAACGAGGACAGCGGGCGCGGTCCGACCGCCTCGTAGATGCCGGGCATCGCCCGTGCGATGACGCGTCGGTCCGCCATCGCGTACCCGGCGCCCGCCGGGGACTGCGTGTGGTCGCGCAGCGCGTGGAACGTGCCGTCCGCCCCGCGTCCGACGTCGAGTCCGTGCAGGAACAGCTGGTGGCGGCCCGGCACCGTGATGCCGTGCGCCGCACGGACGTAGCCGGGGTGCCCGAACACAGTGCGGGCCGGGACGGCGCCGCTCCGGACGAGCGTCATCGGTCCGTACAGGTCCGCGAGCACCGCGTCGAGAAGCCGGGAGCGCTGCACGAAGCCCGCCGCCAGCTGCTCCCACTCGTCGGCCGCGACGATCAGCGGGACGGCGTCGATTTCCCACCGCGGCGATGCGGTCGGCGCGTCCGAACCGTCGAGGGGGTTGTAGGTGATCCCGTGGTTGTCGACGAGGAGCCGGATGCGGGCCTGCAGGCGGCGGACGGACTCGGGGCCGCCGTCCGTGAAGTCCCGGGCCAGTTCCGCCCACGGTTCGCGGAGGCCGCCGGCGTCGTCGAACAGTTCGTCGTAGCCCGCGCCGTCGTGCGGCGAGACGCTCATCAGGCCCTCCGCCGCTGCGCCGGGGTGCGGTCTTTCCGCGCCTGCGCGAGCAGCCTGCGGGGATCGCCGCCGCTGCGAAGTCGCAGCGCCAGGACCAGGACGCCGGCGACCACGATGCCCACCATGTTGACCCCGAGTTGCAGCGCCGCCAGTGCCGCGACGCGCCATTCGCCGACGGTGACCGCGACGACGGCGAATCCGGCCGCCGGAACGGTGGTGACGGAGATGAAGACGCCGACGAGCGCCGCCGACTTCGAGGACACGAGCGCGAGCATGCCCGCCGCGCCGGCAAGCAGCGCGACGATCAGCGACAGCGGACCTACGCGGTAGATGAAGTCGACCTGGTCGAGGGACTCGATGCTCTCGAACTCCATCCACCCGGCCCGCTCCATCAACAGCGTCGCGACCAGCGTCGCCGCCATCGCGAACGGGAAACCGAACAGCAGGGCGATCAGCGACCGCCGGGCCAGCCCGAGCTTGCGCCGCATCAATGCGACGGCGAGCGCGGCGAGTGGACCGAACTCCGGCCCCACCACCATGGCCCCGACGACGGTGATCGGCGAGTCGGTCACCACCCCCACCGCGGCCAGCAGGCAGGCGATGGTGAGGAACGCGAGGAACGTCACGTTGAGCGTCGATTCCTCACGCGTCCGGCTGACCAGTTCCTCCCACACGACGCTGTCCGCGGGATCGCCCGGCGCCGCCTTCTCCGCCTCGTGCGCGGACTTCGACAGCACCGTCTCGACGGGCTCCACGGTGATCGCGCCGGTGCGATCGATTCCCAGGGCCTCGAGCGCGCCGATCACGTCGTTCGCGGCCTCCCGGGCGACGTCGGTCTGGATCGCGTCGCCGGCGGGGTCGATCGCGGCCTGTCGCAGCACCACCACGTGGGTGGCGCCGGGTTCCGCGGCGAGCACACCGAGGACGTCCTCGGTGCGCTCGGCCGGACAGATCACTCGCAGGTGCAACATCGTGTCCCCCGGCTGTTCCGCGTCGTCCGATCGTTCGGGTGCGCCGGCGTCCGCCGACGGACCCGCCTACTTCGCGGCGTGAGCGTCGGGCTTCGCCGCGGCGGCGTCGCCCTTCGGCTCCGGCTTCGCGTCCACCCCGGACTCCTTGCGCTGCTGCGCGGTGATCGGAGCCGGAGCGCTCGTCAGCGGATCGACACCGCCACCCGACTTCGGGAACGCGATGACCTCACGAATGGAATCGACACCGGCGAGCAGGGCGGTGATGCGGTCCCAGCCGAACGCGATGCCGCCGTGCGGCGGCGCCCCGAACGCGAACGCGTCGAGCAGGAACCCGAACTTCTCCTCGGCCTCCTCGTGGGAGATCCCCATCACCTTGAACACTCGCTCCTGAATGTCCTTGCGGTGGATACGAATACTGCCGCCGCCGATCTCGTTGCCGTTGCAGACGATGTCGTAGGCGTACGCGAGCGCGGACCCCGGGTCGGTGTCGAACGTGTCGATCGACTCCGGCTTCGGCGAGGTGAACGCGTGGTGCACCGCCGTCCAGGCGCTGTAGCCGAGCGCGACGTCGCCGCTCGCGGTGGCATCCGCCGTCGGCTCGAACAGCGGTGCGTCGACGACCCACACGAACGCCCACGCGTCCGGGTCGATGAGGTTCTGCTTCCGGGCGATCTCGCCGCGAGCGGCACCGAGCAGGGCGCGGGAGGACTTGGTGGCGCCGGCGGCGAAGAAGATGCAGTCGCCCGGCTTCGCGCCGACGTGCGCGGCGAGGCCCTCACGTTCGGCGTCGGTGAGATTCTTGGCCACCGGTCCGCCGAGGGTGCCGTCCTCGCCGACCAGCACGTACGCCAGGCCCTTCGACCCGCGCTGCTTCGCCCACTCCTGCCAGGCGTCGAGCTGCTTCCGCGGCTGGCTCGCACCACCGGGCATGACCACCGCACCGACGTATTCCTGCTGGAAGACGCGGAACGTGGTGTCGGTGAAGAACTCGGCGCACTCGACCAGTTCGACACCGAAGCGCAGGTCCGGCTTGTCGGAACCGTAGCGGCGCATCGCCTCGGCGTACATCATCCGCGCGATCGGCGTCTTGATCTCGTGCCCGACCAGCTTCCACAGCGAGGTCAGCACCTCCTCGGCGAGGAGGATGACGTCGTCCTGGTTGACGAAGCTCATCTCTATGTCGAGCTGCGTGAACTCGGGCTGCCGGTCCGCGCGGAAGTCCTCGTCGCGGTAGCAGCGCGCGATCTGGTAGTAGCGTTCGATACCGCCGACCATGAGCAGCTGCTTGAACAGCTGCGGGCTCTGCGGCAACGCGTAGAAGCTGCCCGGCTGCAGACGCGCGGGAACCAGGAAGTCGCGGGCGCCCTCCGGCGTCGACCGCGTCAACGTGGGCGTCTCGACCTCGACGAACTCGTGGTGCGCGAGCACCGCGCGGGCCGCGGCGTTGACCTTGGACCGCAACCGGATGGCGTGGCCGGGGCCCTCACGGCGCAGGTCCAGATAGCGGTACTTCAGGCGCGCTTCCTCGCCGGCCTGGTCGTCCAGCTGGAACGGCAGCGGTGCGCTCTCGTTGAGGACCTCGAGGTCGGTGACGTTGACCTCGATCGCCCCGGTGGGGATCTCGAAGTTCTGGTTGCCCTCGGGACGGACCTCGACCACACCGGTGACCTTGACGCAGTACTCGGCGCGCAGACGGTGGGCCTGCTCGGCGGCGGCGCCCTCACGGAACACCACCTGGGACACGCCCGACGCGTCACGTAGATCGATGAAGATCACCCCGCCGTGATCACGACGCCTGGCAACCCAACCGGTGAGGGTTACGGTCTGCTGGGCCTGCTCGGCTCGCAATGAACCGGCGAGATGTGTGCGCAGCACGGGATTCCTTTCGAAACATGGGGCAAGCTACTTCGTTGGCTGAGATCCTACGGAGACACCGCGCGTGAGCGGAAACGCATACCCGCTTCTCGTGGGAGGCTCGATCGGCACGCACCGGAAAACTGAAGAGAAAGCGAAGACACATGACCTTCAACGAGGGCGCCCGAATGGACTCGGGCCGGGTGTCGACCGGAGGCGGGGGCGGCGGTGGCCTCGGCGGGAAGTTCGCGATGGGCGGCGGCGCCGGCGGTCTGATCGTGCTGGTTCTGGCGCTGCTCCTCGGCGGCGATCCCGGTTCGCTGCTCGGTGGTCTCAGCGGCACCACCGAGTCCGGCCAGAGTTCGGGCGCCGGCCTCGAAGGGTGTGAGACCGGCGCGGACGCCAACCGCGACGTGAACTGCCGGGTGGTGTTCACCGCGGGCAGCCTCGACTCCGTGTGGGGACAGGAACTCGCGCAACAGACCGGCACCGCGTACGTGCCACCGGAGGTCGTGCTGTTCTCCGGTTCCGTCAACACCGGGTGCGGCAACGCCACCAGCGAGGTCGGGCCGTTCTACTGCCCGGCCGATTCGACGGCGTACTTCGACACCAGCTTCTTCCAGCTCCTCGTCGACCGCTTCGGGTCCAGTGGGGGTCCGCTGGCGCAGGAGTACGTCGTGGCGCACGAGTTCGGTCACCACATTCAGAATCAGCTCGGCGACATCGGACGGGCTCAGGCCGACCCGCGGGGCGCCGACTCGGCCGCGGTGCGGACCGAATTGCAGGCCGACTGCTACGCGGGCGTGTGGGCGCACTACGCCGACACCCTCCCCGGCCCCGACGGCGGGCCTCCGTTCCTGAACACCCTCACCGACGCCGACATCGACGACGCCCTGTCCGCCGCCTCGTCGGTCGGCGACGACCGCATCCAGCAGTCGGCGGGCGCCCGGGTCAATCCGGAGGGCTGGACGCACGGCTCCTCGCAGCAGCGCCAGAAGTGGTTCGCGACCGGATACCGGACCGGCCAGGTGCAGGCCTGCGACACCTACTCGGCACGCGATCTGAACACCCCGCCCGCACTCCGCTGACCATCCCCACGCCGACAAACATTTTTGTCTTGACAGAATTTACTGTCGGTGCGAGAGTTGATGCATGTTGGACGTAGCAGTGATCGATCAAGCGGCCGCCGCCGAGATTTCGCTGGACCCGGTCCGGGCACGGTTGCTGGCGGCGCTCGCCGAACCCGGTTCGGCGAGTTCCGTCGCCGCCCAGGTGGGATTGACACGGCAGAAGGCCAACTACCACCTGCGGGCGCTCGAGGAACACCGCCTCGTCGAACTCGTCGAGGAACGCAGGAAGGGCAACGTCACCGAACGGCTGTTCCAGGCCACCGCGGCGTCGTACGTCATCTCCCCCGCCGCGTTCGCCGCCCTCGCGCCCGACCCCGACCGGGCTCCGGACCAACTGTCGGCCCGCTGGCTGGTGGCGCTGGCCGCGCGACTGGTGCGTGAGGTCGGCGAGTTGATCGCCGGCGCCACCGCGGCACGTCAGCCGTTGGCCACCTACGCGATCGACAGCGAGATCCAGTTCGCATCGGCGGCCGACCGGTCCGCGTTCGCCGACGAACTCGGCGAGTCCGTCAAGAACCTGGTGGCCCGCTACCACGACGAGAACGCCCCGAACGGGCGCAGGCACCGCCTCGTCGTCGCACTGCATCCGAGCCTCAAAACACCGTCCGCGCAACCGAAGTCATCCGGCAACCGTCACGAGGAGAACTAGCCATGTCGAAGAATTTCGAGATCCGCCGCGAAGTCGTCCTGAACGCCACCGCCGAGGACGTGTTCGCCGCCGTCACCACCGGCACCGGCGGCTGGATGTTCCCCACCGACCTCGATCCGGGGACCGGCAACGAGGGACCCGACGACCCCGCCGTCGTCGCCTGGGAGCCGCCGCAGAAGTTCGCGGTCCGCCAGGAGGGCCCCGACGGCTGGTTCAACGCGCTGGAGTACCTCATCGAGGCGCGGGACGGCGGCACCGCGGCACTGCGCTACGTCCACAGCGGCATCTTCACCGACGACTGGGACGCCCAGTACGACGGTGCCGACAAACACACCACGTTCTACCTGCACAGCCTCGGCCAGTACGTCCAGCACTTCGCGGGCCGCGCGGCCACCTACATCGCGGCCGGCGGCCCGGCTGCCTCCGCCGACCCCGCAGCCATGGCCACGCTCCGCGGCGCGCTCGGCCTGTCCGACACGTCGACCGCCGGCGACACGGTCACCGTCGACGTTCCCGGATTCGGCACGGTGGACGGCGTCGTCGACTACCTGACGCCGCACTTCATCGGCATCCGGACCGGCGACGCGCTGTACCGGTTCTACGGCCGCAACGCGTTCGGCGGAACGGTCGACGCGGCGCACCACCTGTTCGCCGCGGGCGACGACCAGGAGAAGTCGCAGGACGCGTGGACGTCCTGGCTGGACGACGTCTTCGCGTGACTCTCCGCGGTGCCCGAGTTCGGGAGGCGGTGCACTCGCCTCCACCCGGGACGTGCCCACGAAACGCTTCTCGATCGTGCGCCGGCGGGCGAACCCCTCCCCTTTGTGGGTGCGGCAAGGCGGGGCGCGTTGCGCGTCCCTTTGACTAGTGTCGACACAGGAACATCGGTTGGCCTCGAGGAGTTTCCATGTCGTTCACGGACGAAGAGATCGCCTACCTGCGGTCGCAGCCGATCGCCCGCGTCGCCACCGTCGGCGCAGACGGGCAACCCGACGTGGTTCCACTCGCGTTCGAGTTCGACGGAACGGACTTCTGGGTGGGAGGTTCCGGTCCGTCCGTCGCCGGTACCCGCAAGTTCCGGAACATCCGGGCCGGGAACGACAAGGTGTCGCTGGTCGTCGACGACCTGGTCTCGTTCGAGCCGTTCGTCGCGCGATCCATCCGGGTCTACGGCACGGCCGATCAGCCGGTGGAACGGGACGGCATGGTCGGACCCGGCATTTATGTGCGCATCGCACCGACCATCTCGTGGAGTTGGAACATGGCGGGAGAACCCGCAGACGCCGAATGGTACGAACCGAGACGGACCGTCCACCTCAGAAGAGGGTGAGCGCCGGTCCGGGACGACCCGCCCCGACCAGTTCACCTCGATCCGGTTCGGGCTGCCCGGCCTCCCGGTGTTTCGCACCGCCGCCGAGACCGTACCGGTCGACGAGCGGGTCGACTCGCTGCTTCAGCCACGACTTGTATTCGGGCGGAACGTAGGCCGCCCGCCCGTACAACTGCCGGTACTGGCGGACGAGCGCGGGATGCTCCGTCGACAGCCAGTTCAGGAACCAGCCCTTGGTACTGCCGCGCAGGTGCATCGGAAAGACGGTCACGCCCGAGGCACCGGCATCGGCGATCGATTCGAGCAGGCCGTCCAGGTGGCGCACCGAATCGGTGAGGAACGGAATGACGGGAGCCACCATCACATTGCACGGCAGCCCGGCGTCGGTGATCGCCCGGATCAGGTCGAGGCGCGCCTTCGGGGTGGGCGTTCCCGGCTCGATCGACTTCTGGAGGTCGGGATCGTGGATCGCCAGCGAGACGCCGATGCTCACCGGCACCTGACGGGCGGCCAGAGTCAGCAGCGGGAGGTCGCGCCGCAGCAGCGTCCCCTTGGTCAGAATCGAGAACGGGGTGGCGGATTCGGCGAGCGCCCGAATGATGCCGGGCATCAGACGGTACCGGCCCTCGGCGCGCTGATACGGATCGGTGTTGGTGCCGAGCGCCACGTGTTCACGCTTCCACGACCTGCGCCCCAACTCCTTGCGCAGCACCGCCGCGACGTTGGTCTTCACGACGATCTGACTGTCGAAGTCGCCGCCCGCATCGAGGTCGAGGTATTCGTGGGTGGGCCGGGCGAAACAGTAGCGGCATGCGTGCGAGCACCCGCGAAAGGCATTGACGGTGAACCGGAATGGTAGTTGCGACTCCTCGGGCATCTTGTTCAGCGCGCTCTTGCAGAGCACTTCGTGAAAGGTGATGCCGTCGAACTCGGGTGTCTGTACGCTGCGCACGAGTCCGGCGCGTTCCAGCCCTGGCAATGCACCGTCGTCGGCGTCGACCGCTTGCCCATCCCACCTCATGAGTACATGCGAACATGTGTTCTAACCGGTGTCAAGGCTTCGCGCCGGGCGAACGCGAGTTCCTCGACGTCGACCGCGCTGGTGGGTGCCGGATCCGGGATTGCGACAATGTCGCTCATGTCGAACAGAAACAACATCTCGTCCGGTTCCGAGTGGGAAGGCAAGATCGGCTATTCCCGAGCCGTGCGGATCGGTCAACTCGTGTCCGTGTCGGGTACCACCGCGTCGGGTCCCGACGGCCCCGTCGGCGGAGACGATCTCGCAGAGCAGACACGCGAGGCGCTGCGCCGAATCGAGGCGGCGCTCGCGGAGGCCGGCGCGAGCACGACCGATGTGATCCGCACCCGCATGTACCTCACCGACATGAGCCGGTGGGAAGAAGCGGGCATCGCACACGGCGAGGTTTTCGGCGAGATCCGTCCCGCCACGACGATCCTCGAGGTCAGCGCGCTGATCGCCCCGGGCCTGCTCATCGAGATCGAGGCCGACGCCGTCGTCGGCGACTGACCGATCCGGGGAGGCGGCACCGCACCGGCGTACGCCCTGTCCGCCTCCCCACCCGTCGGTGGTCCATCGGAAATACCCACTCTTCGACGAGATCGGGGGAACAATTGTCGCGGTGAGCCCCCTGGCACGAATCGGTCGAGCGCTCCTCGCGTTCGCGCTGGTCGTTGTCATCGGCACGGCCGGATACATCGTCCTCGGCTTCGGGATCCTGGACGCGCTCTATCAGACGGTCACCACGATCACGACCGTCGGATTCCGCGAAGTACATCCACTCAGCCGCGTCGGAGAAATATTCACGATCACCCTCATCCTCGCGGGGGTGGGCACCGCGCTGTACATGTTCGGCGTCCTGCTCGAGGCGCTCATCGAGGGCCACCTGCGCCACCACATGGAGAGACGGCGAATGGATCGACGCATCGGCCGGATGACCGGCCACATCATCATCTGCGGGTGGGGCCGGGTGGGTACTGCGAGCGCCCAGTACCTCACCTCACTCGGCCGCGAGATCGTCGTCATCGACCGCGAAGCCGACAGACTCCGAGATATCCAGCATCCCACCGTCATCGGCGACGTCACCGACGACCGGACCCTCGAAGCAGCCGGGATCGCACACGCACACGCTCTGATCTCCGCACTCGACACCGATGCCGACAACGTGTACGTCACGCTGTCGAGACGGGCATTGCGCCCGGATCTCGTCATCATCGCCCGCGCCCGGAACGAGGGGTCGATGTCCAAACTCGTACGCGCCGGCGCCAACCGGGTGGTCAACCCGCAATTGATCGGCGGCCGCAGAATGGGTTCCTTTGCGCTGCAACCCCACGTGGCCGAATTCTTCGACGTGGTGATGCACGACGAGACCCTCGACTACCGAATGGAAGAGATCACCGTCGGGTCCACCTCACCCTGGGTGGGATACACGCTTGCGCAGATGGGACTTCACGTCAGTGGCGCACTGCTGCTTGCGATTCGCGCCGTGTCCGGTCAGTTCGTCGCCAATCCGGCCCCCACTGTCCAACTCGAACCCGGCACGATCCTCATCGCTCTCGGAACGCCCGACGAACTCGACGCGGCACGCCACCACGTCAACCCGTGACGCCCGCGCGGGTCCGGCGCCGTCGACGTCGCCGACGAGTCGATCGGTCGGTCTCACACCTCGATTCTGGGGTGCAGTCCGGCAGCGAGGTAATCGACGAGTTCGCGGATGCGGCGGGGAACGTGGGTGGTGGCCGAGTACAGCGCGTGTACGTCCGCCGACGGGGTGGGGATGTCGGCCAGCACCTGCACGAGGGTGCCGTCCCGCAGGAGTGGGGCGACGTGCCAGATCGAGCGCATGATCAGCCCGTGGCCGTCCACGCACCACTGGGTGACCACGTCGCCGTCGTTGCACAGCAGATTCCCGGACACCCGTACCGCGGTCTCCTCGTGGTCGACTCCGAACCGCCACAGCGCGTAGTCGCCTTCGTTCTCGCGGATCACGATGCAGTTGTGGTGCTCGAGATCCTTCGGCTCGAGCGGGATTCCGCGGCGGCCGAGGTAGGCGGGCGACGCGCAGACCACACGCCGGTTCCGGCACAACCGTTTCGCGGTCAACCGCGAGTCCTGCAGCGACCCGACCCGGATGCCGATGTCGAACGTGGTGCCTGCGATGTTGAGAGGGAGCGGGGACAGATCGAGTTCGACGTTCAGCCGCGGGTGCTCGTCCAGGAATTGGGCGACCAACGGTGCGATGTGCGCGCGCCCCAGTCCCAGGGTCGCGTGGATACGCACCCGGCCGACGAGTTCGGCGTGCGCCTCGGAGATCGATTCCTCGAGTTCGGTGAGTTCCGCCGCGATGACCGCGGCCCCGGCCGCGTAACGCTCCCCCTCCGACGTCATCGTCAGGCGCCGGGTGGTGCGCTGGATCAGGCGGACGCCCAGGCGGCGCTCGATCCGACTGAGCCGCTTGCTCACCGACGACACCGAGACGCCGAATTCGCGGGCGGCCTCCGTCAGGCTCGACGATCGTGCGACGACGTCGAAGAACAGGGCGTCGTCGGCCGATGCTTCACTCATGGCGTCGCTCATTCTTTCGTTTCAGGCAAGACTGCCTTGCTCATGTGCACCTTTTTGGGCTGATTGTTGCCGGATACGCTGTGTCCATGCCCACAGTAGTCGGCGAATCAGTGCTCCAGTCACCGATTTCCTCACCCCGTCAGGGAGAGCCGACGTTCGCAACGTTGTCAGAAAGTAGGTACACCATGGGTGCAACACATCGGATCGCGGTCATCCCCGGCGACGGGATCGGGACGGAGGTCGTCCCGGAGGGCCTGCGCGTCCTCGAAGCCGCAGCGTCGGCATTCGACTTCCGGCTCGACTACGAACAATTCGACTACGCCAGCGCCGACTACTACACCCGCACCGGCCAGATGCTGCCCGAGGGCTGGTTCGACCAGCTCAACCAGTTCGACGCGATCTTCTTCGGCGCCGTCGGCTGGCCCGAGGTGGTGCCCGACCACATCAGTCTGTGGGGCAGCCTGCTGCAGTTCCGCCGCCACTTCGACCAGTACGTGAGCCTCCGCCCGGTCAAGCTCCTGCCCGGCATCACCAGCCCGCTCGCCGGCCGCGAACCCGGAGACGTCGACTTCTACGTCGTGCGGGAGAACACCGAGGGCGAGTACTCGAGCATCGGCGGCACGATCTTCGAGGGCACGGACCGGGAAACCGTCATCCAGGAAACGGTGATGACCCGCACCGGGGTGGACCGGATCCTGAAGTACGCCTTCGACCTGGCGCAGTCCCGGCCGAAGAGGCACCTGACGTCGGCGACGAAGAGCAACGGGATCTCGATCTCGATGCCGTACTGGGATCAGCGCGTCGAAGCGATGGCCCGAAACTTCACGGACGTCGTGGTGGACAAGTACCACATCGACATCCTCACGGCGAACTTCGTGCTGCACCCGGACTGGTTCGACGTCGTGGTCGCCAGCAACCTGTTCGGGGACATCCTCTCCGATCTGGGCCCGGCCTGCACGGGCACCATCGGCGTGGCGCCGAGCGGAAACATCAACCCCGAGCGCACGTTCCCGAGCCTGTTCGAACCGGTTCACGGTTCCGCACCGGACATCGCAGGCAAGGGCATCGCCAACCCGATCGGGCAGATCTGGAGCGCGAGCATGATGCTCGAGCATCTCGGCGAATTCGAAGCGGCCGCGGCGATCATGACGGCCGTCGAGGACGTCCTCGCTGCCGGTGGTGACGCACTCACCCCGGACATGGGCGGCAACGCCACCACCAGGACCCTCGGCGACGCGATCTGCCGCCGGTTCGACACCAACGCCGGCCTCGCGCGCGGGCGATCCAGTTAGGCGAGCGCGACCACACCGCACCCACCAATAGCGGCCGGGGGGGGCGCCACAATACCCAAAAAGAACACCCCAGAGC
>NZ_JBHUSF010000019.1:0-57617 GCF_042673295.1 Rhodococcus sp. NPDC057014 | reverse complement strand
CCATGGGCCAGTACCTCGGTGGTCGCCTCCGGAAGGTTGTGGTAACCCCGCGTGACGTTCGGGCCCTGCACCCACAGTTCTCCCTCATCACCGGGGGCGACGTCGCTTCCGGTTGTGGGATCGATAAGCCGGACGGTCAGTCCAGGCAGTGGCAGACCGCACGAGCCAGGAACGCGGCCGCCGGTCGGTGAGTTCATCGTCACCATCGTCGAGGTTTCAGTGATTCCGTAGCCGTCCAGCAACGGAACGGCGGCGAATTCTTCGAACGCTTCATTGAGCGCCGTTGCCATCAGAGCGCCAGCGGAGACACACAGGCGCAGCACGGGCGCATCGAGGCGGGTGTCGTTCGTCGAGTCCATCAAGTACCGGAACATCGTCGGCACACCAGGTAGGAACGTGACGCCGTCTTCGGCCAGAGCGTGTAGCACCTGGGTGGGCGAGAACTTTGGCAGCAGGTGCTCGGTCGCCCCCGTTGCGGCGACTCCCAGTACGCACAGCACGAGGGCGTAGGAGTGGAATAGCGGGAGAGCAGAGAGCACCACGTCGGAATCGTTCAGCCCGGCGATCGGCACCCAGCACGCGCCGACCACCCAGAGGCAGCCGCGCTGGGTAAGGTGCACCCCTTTCGGCCGCCCGGTGGTCCCCGAGGTGTAGAGCATCCAGCACCAGGTATCGAGGGAAGTGGAATCGGGGGCGCTGATTAAGGGCGTGGTCGCGGTCAGTTCATCATAGAAGATCACCTTCACCCTGCCCGAATGCCCGATATCGGTGACTGCTCCGGTGACCAGGACAAACTCCGCGCTGGCGAGTTCCTCTCCGCCTTCTTCGATGAGCTCGAGAACAGTGGGCAGATGTACCACGTCAGTGAGGACAGCGGTGGCGCCGGAATCTCTGAGAATATGGTCGAATTCGTGTCTCGTCCCGCCCGGGTTAGCGCATACGGTGACGATGTCGGCTCGGGGGGCGACCAGATATCCCTCCACCACTTCGACGCAGTTGTCCAGATACATCAGAAGCCGGTCGCCCGCGGCCAAGCCGAGATCGCGGAGGTGACCGGCAATGCGCGCTGTCCGGGAGTCGAGTTCCGCGTACGTCACGGCCTTGGTCGAGTCGCGGAACGCCACCTGATCCGGCCGTTCAGCGGCGTGCTTGGCCAGCAGTTGGGGGACGGGCACGATTACGTCGGTGTGCAGCACGGTATCTCCTAGCCTAATTAGTGTTAGTTAGCATAACAGTCGATGCGACGCCCCGGAAGAGGACGCTGTGCGGGAAGTCCCGATTGCACGAATGGCGAGACCTTTCTCCGGCTCTGACACTCCCCCGGATCGGCCGGCGTCGGACAGTTGCGGCATTTCACAGTCCTCGAACCAGATCGACGAACCCACCGGCGGCCCGATCGTGCTACTTCTTGACGTGAGCGCGATCACAGCTGCATACTAACGTATATTAATTAGTCCGTGCGACAAACGCCACTTCGGCGGCCAGTTGGAGAGGAGGTTCATGGGAGTGGATCACTTCACGATCGGACGTAGCCTGAATTACCCGTCGAAGCGGGCGTCCAAAAGATCTCGTCCTCAGCGCATTTCGCGGAACTGCCCGAACGCCGATCACGATTCGCCAGAAGACCTTGCCGGGCGCGGGTCTGTGGGTCGTCGCGTTCCCCATGCTGATCGCCTCCGCCCTGGACTTCATGGGAGAGTTCGGCGGGAGCGCGTTCGCCACCATTCTCGCCGTGGTCGCCGGATTGGTGTGGTCGGCTTCGGGTGCGCCGCCTCATACCCTGTGGTTCAACGTCAAGCGCCAAGGTGCGACCGAACGCGAGCGCGCAGCCGCCCGTGTCGGAGTAGTTGCGATCGTTCTGGGTCTTCTTCTCGGATCCGGGATCAATGTCGCGCTGATCGCCGGGTTGGCGTTGTCTATCGCGGCGAGCGCGGACTTGTCGGCCCTCGCTCTCAGCCCATGCCGGAAACCCATCAATACCGTCGGCGCCGTGACCGGCATCGGCATTGGGCTGGCCCCCTCCGTCCTCCTGATCGCCTTGGGTCCTCAGACATGGCTCTGCCGACATCGCCCCCTTCCCGCTGACCTTCACAGTGTTGGTATCGATCACCGTCGGATTCATGGCCTACTGGATCGGGACCATCCGGGATAAGCCCGACGTTCGACGAGATGACGGCTTTACCGAACTGTGGGTGCGCTCCGAGACCGGGCTCGGCGCGAAAAATAAGCAACCTGACGGACAGTCAGCGCGAGAAATTTCCCCCGCAACCACAAATTGAAGGTTCTCATTCACTATCAGAGGAGCGGACTCGTATGAACAGCCGTGAATATCGCCTACTACGTGAGAGGCGGCGCGCCGCCCGGATCGAAGCCAACCGAAAACGAACACATCCTGACATCGAAGCGGAGCACCTCATCGGGTTCGCCCGCATGTGGGCACCATTCGGCGGCGCTTCAGAGGAGGAAATCCTTGTACACTTTGGAATGACAGCACATCGGTTCGTCGACAGACTATGGCAGGTCATTGCTGAATCGAGATGCACCGAAAGCGAGATACTCGGCTTAGCGCGCGTATACCCTCGTCACCAGGGAATAACTGCATCGATTCGGTGACCGAATACGTCGGCACGGAATAATGATTCAACGATTCCGGGCACCTGCTAACAATGTCAGAGCGACCGAAACTCGGCAGGACGCAATATGCAACTAGATACGACAGCGACATGTTCGACTTGCACTCCTCCGGGAGCCAACGGAAAGATCATTCCCCCGAACGTCGCAACCGCCTTCTCGAATTGGTCGATCCGGTCGTCCAGCGTGAGCGATTCGCTCGCCGATTTTCAGTCACCGACTCCGAGAGGCTGCGGGGCACCCGTGGCCCGTCTGCAACGACAAATCCCCGCCGATTGACCATCCGTGGACTGTGCTCAAATCTGAGCGCTCCTGACCGTCGAGTTATTTCGCGCCGCACTACTAATAGTGCGTCAGTCCTGAAATGATCGCTGAAAGGCCGATGCCGGCGGCGGATTCAGCACGTAGTATCGAGCTTCCGTTGACCTGTGACGAGCATGATCGAGTTTGGCTTGGCCTCAGGGATCGTCGGGGTTGGCGGTGCGATACGAATCGCGCCGGCGCGTGCCCGACCATCGAGAATATCGACGACGCTCCTGCAAATACGTGGCGAAGATCTTAGGACCACGACACTGGCTTAGAATGAACGTTTCCGTGGCTGCGGACACCGTCGCAGCCACGGAAACCTTTCTGGGATCGCCGCGGTTATCCGATGGCCGACTCGAAGAGCTGGCGGAGGTCGGCGGGGATCGGCTCAGGGCGCCGGGTGTCGCGGTCTACATAGACATGCACCCATCGGCCCCGCGCGGCAACCGGGGAGGTTTCGGGCAGCTCGGCAGCAAAGAGCGCGAGGTCATAGGTGACACTAGTGCGACCCAGCCTGGCGACGCGGATACCTACTTGCAGGGCCTGGGGGAAATGTAGTTGCTCGAAGTACCGGCATCCCGACTCGACCACGACGCCTAGGGTCGGGGCGGTGACCGGGTCGACTCCGGTCTGTTCGATGATCCAGCCGTTAATTGCTGCATCGAAGAGTTGGTAGTACACGGCATTGTTCAGATGACCGTACATGTCGTTGTCGGACCATCGTGTGGTGGTCGCGCGGCGCACCGTGAAGTCTGCCACCGTCGGGCTCTCGCTAACTTCGATCGCCTCAGCACTCATCGTTGTCTCCTGTCATTTCGGTCCGCATATTGCGGCGATGGAATCTGTTTCGTCAAATATATTGCAGCTGTTGATATTTGAACAGCACTCCCCCTCCCCCGATGCAGTCGATCCAGCGGCGGATGCGAGTTCTCGGTCGGGATTGACACGGTTCGACGCGCTCCGTATCGTTAATACTAACGATTATTAGTTAGGATGGTTTTTGTGGAACTTACCAACACCTTCTCGGTGGACCTTCCCGTGGCCAAGACCTGGGATGTCCTCCTCGACCTCGGACGGGTGATCCCCTGCCTGCCGGGCGCTGCGGTCCTGAGCCTCGATGGCGACGAATTCGAGGGCGCCGTCAAGATCAAGGTCGGCCCGGTCTCGGCCCAGTACAAGGGCGCCGGACGATTCACCGAAAAGGACCCGGCCAACTACCGCGCAGTCATCAAGGCCGAGGGTAAGGATGTCGGTGGCCAGGGCGGTGCCAAGGCGACCATCACCGCCACCCTGTCGGAACAGGGAACCGGAACCGCCGTCCATGTGCTCACCGATCTCGCGCTCTCCGGGCGGGCCGCCGGGTTCGGTCGCGGAGTGATTGCCGACGTGTCCAACAAGATTCTCGGGCAGTTCGCCAAGAACCTCGAAGCCGAGATCGCCGGTGGCGCAGAAGCCGGCGACACCGGCACGCCGCAGCGGCTGAAGTCGATCGACGAGGTCGAACCGCTCGATGTCATGGGCAGTATGGGTGGCACCGTGATGAAGTACGCACTGCCCGGCGCCGGAGTGCTGGCCGCGGTGATCGCGCTGATCGCGCTCCTCGCCCGGAAGGGCCGCGGACCCGCACCGGTGTTCCCGCCTGCCGGTTTCGGCGGTGGCTACCCGGCTGCCGGGGCCGGTCTGCCGCTCGTGATCAATCTCGTCCTTCCCACCGGTGCGCGCCATGATCGAGCTGTCCTCGACGCCGGTCATGCCTTCACCCCGCACCGCAACGCCGAGGAGGCCCGATGAATGTCGGCTCGATAGTTCTCGCCCCCCTCATCGACGGCGCCGGCCGCGAGGATCCTCGGGAGGTCCTGTTCCGCCCCGAAATTCCGGGCGATCCCTGGGACGACCATCCGGAACTACTCACCGAGGATGGAAACCTCGAACTCGCCGTCGGCGGGTATCTGATCCGTACCGGTGATCGCAACATTCTCGTCGACGCCGGCGTCGGGACGATCGACAACGGCAAGTATCGCGGCGGCCAGTTCCTCGAAAGCCTCAAGTCGCACGGGCTGGATCCGGTCGACATCACCGATGTCGTCTTCACCCACCTGCACTTCGACCACGTCGGGTGGGCCACGAAGAAGGGCGCCGTCGTCTTCGAGAACGCAACGTACCGGGTGCACAAGCTCGACTGGGAGCATTTCGTTGAAAACCCCGCCGCGGAGCCGGGGGCCGTACGCAAACTCAAGCCGCTCGAAAGCCGGCTCGAACTCTTCGCCGGCGATCTGACCCTCGCCCCCGGACTCGACGCCCGGCACACCCCCGGCCACACCCCGGGATCGACGACCTTCATCGTCTCCAGCGAGGGACAGCACGCCGCTCTGATCGGCGATCTCGCGCACACCCCCGTCGAACTCGTCGAATCACACTGGCATTTCGCCTTCGACTTCGACTCCGTCGCGGCCGCCACCGTCCGTGCCGACTTCGTCGAAGAATTCACCGACACCGATACCGACATTCTCGCCGCCCATTTCCCCGGCATGCAGGCCGGTCGATTGACCACCACCAACGGTGCGCCCAGCTGGATCTACACCAAGGAGAACTGACCATGAACCTCGATCTGGCAGACAAGACCGTCCTCGTCACCGGAGCCGGCAAAGGCCTCGGCCGCGCAATCGGCATGGCCTATGCGGCCGAGGGCGCCAATGTAGCCTTCCACTACAACTCCTCGGCTAAGGGCGCCGAGGAAGCGGCGAAGGAAGCGGCCGCACTCGGCGTGCGCGCCATCGCGGTCGGCGCCGACCTCGCCGACGGGGTCGCCGTGACCGCCGCTGTCGACGCCGTCAAAGCCG
Organism: Rhodococcus sp. NPDC057014; assembly: GCF_042673295.1. Taxonomy (NCBI): domain Bacteria; kingdom Bacillati; phylum Actinomycetota; class Actinomycetes; order Mycobacteriales; family Nocardiaceae; genus Rhodococcus; species Rhodococcus sp. NPDC057014. The sequence goes on along the minus strand of NZ_JBHUSF010000019.1, from coordinate 51,840 downwards.
AACTCGGACCGATCGACATCCTGATCAACAACTCCGCTGTCACCCAGAGCAAACCGTTCCTGGAAACCACGGAGGAGGACTGGGCTCCCCAGATCGAGATCACCGTCGCCGGCACACTGCGGGTCACCCAGGCCGTGGCCAAGCAGATGGTCGACTGCAACGTCGAGGGCTCGATCATCAACCTGATGGGCGACTCCGGCCGGGTGGGTGAATCCCGCCTCCTCGTGACCGCCACGACCCGGGCGACCACGGTGGGACTGACAAAGTCCCTGGCAAAGGAACTCGCACGCCACAAGATCCGCGCCAACGCCGTCTCCATCGCACTCGTGCAGACCGGCAGCCTCGACGCCCACACCGGTAACGCCGACGACGCGAAGATGAAGCGCATCCTCTCGGCATATCCGCTGCGCCGCTTCGGCACCCCCGACGATGTCACCCCGACAATCCTGCTGCTGTCCTCGCCGAAATCGTCCTGGACCACCGGTCAGATCGTGTCCGTCAATGGTGGGTACTCGATGCCATGACACACGAGCATGCTGCAGAACCCGTCACCGGCGCTGTCGGCCGGTCGGTCCGCCGCAAGGAAGACGCGCGACTGATCACCGGCCACGGCCGATACGTGTCCGATCTCGACCTGCCGCGGATGCGGCACGTCGCCTTCCTCCGTAGCCCCTACGGGCATGCCACGATCACGCACGTCGACGTCACCGCGGCGCAGGACGTCCCCGGTGTGTACGGCGTGTTCGCCGGCGGAATGCCCGCGTTTCGGTCGGTCGCGCTGCGCGCACAGTCGGCGCTCCCGTCCTACGTCGAGACCGCGCAACCCATCCTCGCGTGGCAGAAGGCCCGATTCGCCGGTGAGGCCGTGGCCGCGGTCGTCGCCGACAGTCGCTACGTCGCCGAAGACGCGATCGAACGGATCGACATCGACTACGACCAGCTGCCCGCGACGGTGATTGCCTGGGAACCACCCGAGGTCCCGGTGCACGACGAGGCCCCCGACAACGTCCTGCTGGAACGCAAGTTCGATGCCGGGGACGTCGAGGACGCCTTCACTCGGTCGCATGTCGTCGTCGAACGCGAGCTCACCACGAATCGACACGCCGGCAACCCGATGGAATGCCGTGCGGGAGTGGCATTGTGGGATCCGGTCGACGACAAACTCACCTTCTGGTCGGGTACACAGATTCCGCATCTGGTGCGGAACATGCTCGCCGAGCTGCTCGGTCTGGCCGAGTCCAATGTGCGGGTCATCGCCCCCGACGTCGGCGGCGGTTTCGGCACCAAGGCCGTGCTGTACCCGGAGGATCTCGCGTTGTGCGTGATGGCCCGCGAAATGCGGGGGTACCCGCTCAAATGGGTGGAAGACCGGGCCGAGCACCTGCAGGCCGCCGCCCACGCCCGCGACCATCGGTACCTCGTCAAGGCCGGATTCGCGCAGGACGGCACCCTGCTCGCGCTCGACGCGGATGTCACCTGCAACGTCGGCGCCTACTCGGTCTACCCGTGGACCGCGGGCATCGAACCGCTGATGGCCGGTGGTCTGCTGTCCGGGCCCTACCGGCTCGACAACTACCGCTGCGTCACCCGCGGTGTCACCACCAACACCTCCTATGCGGGCCCATATCGGGGTGTGGCCCGGCCCGCGACGGTGTTCGCGATGGAATGTCTGTTGACCGCGGCCGCCGACGAGTTGGGCATGACCGACCTCGAGATCCGGCGCAAGAACCTAGTCACTCCGGAGGAGATCCCGTACCGCATGCCGAGTCGGCTTGTCGATGATTCCGGTTGGTACGGCGCATGTCTGGACAAGTGCGTCGACGCGATCGGCTACGACGAATTCCTCGCCGAGCAGCAACGCCGGCGCGAGACGGGGGAGAACCCGATCGGCATCGGGTTCGCCTGCTACAACGAACTGACCGGCCTGGGGCGTGCCGCTGCCGCCGGCCCGCGAATGCCGTTCCGCACCGGCCACGACGCGTGCACCGTGCGCGTCGACCCCGACGGCAAGGTGACCGTGCTCAGTGGGGTCACCACCCAGGGGCAGGGGTCGGAGACGACCATCGCCCAGATCGTCGCCGACGCCGTCGGCGTCGGCTACGACGACGTCAACGTACGCATCGGCGACACCAACGAATCCCTGTGGGGTTTCGGCGCCTTCTCCTCGCGGCAGGCGGTCATCGGCGGCGGTGCCGCACACCGAACGGGGGAAGCGGTCAAAGCCAAGGTCCTCAAACTCGCCGCCGCCTTGCACGACATCGATGAGGGCGAACTCGACTGCCGCGACGGCGAAATCTGGGGCCCGGACGACACCAAACCTCTCGCCACGTTGGCAGAGTTGGCACGGATCGCCTACCTGGAGTCGAACAAGCTGCCCGAAGGAATTGAACCCGGCCTGCAAGCCACCCGATTCTTCGATCCGATCCGCGGTGCCTTCGCCGCGGGCGCTCAGGCGGCCACCATCGAGATCGACCGCAAGACCGGCGACCTGACAATCCTCAAATGGGTCTGCACCGAGGACGCCGGCCGGGTGATCAACCCGATGGTGGTGGAGGGACAGATCGTCGGATCCATCGCGCAGGGCATCGGCGGTGCCATGTACGAACACCTGATCTACGACGACGCCGGCAACCTGTCGACCGGAACGCTGATGGACTACCTGATGCCGACCAGCCACGAGGTGCCGGAGATGATCATCGAACACATCTCTGTCCCCGCCGACAACCCTCTCGGGGTCCGCGGTGTCGGCGAGGGCGGCACACTCGGCCCCAACGCCGTCCTCGCCGGTGCGGTGCACAACGCGGTCGGCATCGAGATCCATCACCTCCCAATCACGCCGGCCACCCTGTGGGAGGCGCTGCGATGATCACCCTCACCGAGCACGGTGACGTCGCGGAGATCACCCTCGATCGTCACGACAAGCGCAACGCCCTCGATGTGGCGCATCTGACCGAGCTCACCGCCGCGGTCGAGGGATGTGTGTCGGCGGGGCGGCGGGCACTGGTCATCACCGGCGCCGGGAGCGCATTCAGTGCCGGTGCGGACTTCGGCGGCGTCTACGGCGACGGGTTCCGCACCGCCCTCTACACCGCGCTGCGTGCGATCACCGCGGCACCGATTCCGGTGATCGCCGCGGTCAACGGGCCCGCGATCGGGGCCGGCACGCAACTGGCCATCGCATGCGATCTGCGTGTCGTAGCCCCGAGTGCAAAGTTCGCGATCCCGACGGCCCGCAATGGGCTTGCCGTCGACCCGTGGACGATCCGGCGACTGGCCGGACTGGCCGGAGGCGGTACTGCCCGCGCGGTGTTGCTCGCCTGCGACACGCTCGACGCACCGACTGCGGTCGCGCGCGGGCTCGCGGACAGACTCGGGACGGTCGACGAGGCCCGGGCGCTCGCGCAGGAGATCGCCTCCTACGCCCCGCTCTCGCTGATGTATTCCAAGCGTGCGGTGCAGGCGCTGACCGAACCCGACAGCTGGGACGACCGGCTCGACGCCGAGTTCGATCAGTGCTGGGCGAGCGCGGACTTCGCCGAGAGCCGACTCGCCCGCGCCGAGAACCGTTTGCCGAAATTCGTGGGAAAGTGAGGATGCACCCATGAAGGCTGCACCATTCGACTACAGCCGCCCCTCCAGCATCGCCGAGGCCGTCAAGACCTTGGAATCCGCGGGCGGCGACGGCAAGGTCCTGGCCGGGGGACAGAGCCTCGTGCCGGTCCTGGCGATGCGTCTCGGTCGTCCGTCGATTTTGGTCGACATCAACCGCGTCCCCGGACTCGACACGATCCATAGGCTCGACGACACCACCGTGCGGGTAGGTGCCCTGGTTCGGCACTCGATGCTGATCGAGCAGACGCACCTGCCCCTGCTGTCGGAGGCGGCGAAGTGGATCGGCCACAGTGCCATCCGCACCCGGGGCACCACCGGCGGCAGCATCGCCCACGCCGACCCGTCCGCGGAGCTCCCGGTCGTGGCGACCGCATTGGGGGCGCTCGTGCACGTCCACGGGCCCGGCGGTAGCCGGACGGTATCCGCGGACGACCTTTTCGTCGGCCCCCTCGAGACGTCCCTGGACGAGAACGAGATCGTTACCGCCGTCGATTTTCCGATTCCGGAGCGGTCGGGTTTCGCGGAATTCGCTCGCCGGCACGGCGACTTCGGGCTTGTGACCGTCGCCGTAGCCGAGATGGCCGGAACTGTGCGGATCGCGATCGGCGGAGTTGACGCCGTACCCATCCGACCACTGGCGGCGGAAGCGATCCTCGCGGACGGGCCCACAACCGACGACAAGATCGCCGAAGCGGCGCGCGTCGCCGCGACAGCGATCACCGCAGCGACGGATCTGCACGCCTCGGCCGACTACCGAGTCGCGATGACCGAGGAGTTCACGCTCCGCGCACTGACCCAGGCAGTTGGAATCAAGGCAGGAGTGAACTGATGCGAATCGAACTGACCGTCAATGGGGAACGAGCCTCAATCGACATCGAGCCCCGCAAGACCCTCGCAGATGCGCTCCGTGAAGACCTCGGGCTTACCGGCACCCACCTCGGATGCGAGCACGGCGTCTGCGGTGCCTGCACCATCCTGGTCGACGGCGGCCCAGTCCGGGCATGTCTGATGTTCGCCGTGCAAGCCGATGGGTCGTCGGTCACCACGGTCGAAGGGATGCCCGCAGACGACGGTACCCTGCACCCTCTGCAGCGGGCGTTCTGTGACCGACACGGCCTGCAGTGCGGATTCTGCACCCCGGGAATGCTCATGTCCGCGCTTGATCTGCTGCACCGGGAAGTCGAGCCGAGCCGGGAACGGATCCGCGAAGAAATGTCGGGCAACATCTGCCGATGTACCGGATATGTCGGCATCGTCGACGCCGTCGAGGAGGCAGCCGCGGAAATCAACCGCATCGGGACAGAACCGGTGCACGAATGCCCTGCCCACGAGCACGAAAACTCCTCGACAGAGCGCACATCGGGAACCCAGGCGGAAGTTGCCTCCGGCCCCGAACCGTCGTTCCCGGGATGACGAGGAGAAACGGCATGCCAGATGTACTCGCCCGCATCACCACTGAACCGATCGATCCGGTCGAGGTCAACGCGGCGGTTGCAGGTCCGGAGAACGGTGCCACGGTGTTATTCACCGGCGTTGTGAGGAACCTCGACAACGGCCAGATAGTGACCGGCCTCGAGTACCGATCTCATCCCGACGCTGAACGATTCCTATACGACTGCTGCCGAGGTGTCGCGCAACAGTTCGGGCTCTCCGTCGCTGCGGTACACCGGGTCGGCACGCTACGCGTGGGTGATCTCGCCTTAGTGACGTCCGTCGCCGCACCGCACCGAGCGGACGCCTTCACCGTCTCCAAGCTGTTTGTCGATCGGATCAAGGTCTGCGTACCGATCTGGAAACACCAATCCTTTGCCGATGGCACTGTCGAGTGGGTCGGGGCACCGACGTCCAACCTCGACGCACCAGCCTCGTGACGTCCGTCGGCCTGGGTTACCCACCAATTCGCAGTCGGCGTGTTCGATCCGGACGCCCACCGCTTCCGGACCTGATGGACGAATACGGCGGAGTCGCACGCGACCTCAGGGTTTCGATAACCGAGAAATGTCCGTTGCGATGTACTTGCTGCATTACCGAACAGCGGCTTTCCGCGATCGACTCGCGTGCGCTGTTGACCGAATGTGTCGGGATCGGGCAGGACGAGGAGCGGGGCGACGGTGGTGAGGAGCCAGGTCGCCATGGCGGCTCATCGGAGATTAGTCGACCCGTCGACGTTGTGTCCGCCACCTCGGCGTACGAGAGAGCGATTCTCCGGTGTCGAAACCGCACGTACGCCGGGAACTTCGAGCAGGTGTGAGCGACCTCGAGACCGTAGCTCGAGTCTTCTTTGGGCACTTCCGAAAACGCTTTCACCCCTGTGACACCGACCAGTGCCCGCCGAACCGATTGTGAACCCACTAAGGAAAAATCATGACCGCCGCCGTCCCCCGCAGCTCGCGTCACCGGCTGCGCTCCTCCGTCGCCAGCAACGCGATAACGAAGCCGTATGGTTCGCGGTTGCCAGCCGTGTCGATAGCGCTGGGGGCCTTGTCCATCGCGTCGTTCTGGGTGGTCGGGCTGGGCTTCATTCTGGGAGTGGCCGCGGTGGTTTGCGGTGCCGGCGCCGCGTCGCGGCCTGCGATCGCCGACGACGAGGCCGCATCGATGCGGGCCATGCTGGGGATTGTCGTCGGCACCTCAGGGATCATCGTCTCCGCGGTAGCCTTGTTCCCTGTGCTGGCGCAATTGTGACACCGCGCCGCGCATGTGCCGGGCCACTTCCGTCGCGCCGAGGTTCGCGCCGTACGCGTAGGCGGTGAGCACGTACCGGCCCAGAACGTCGCCGCGGATCTTCGGGTCCGACCCGGACGCCGGCCCCAGATGTCGCGGCCATCCGGTCAAATAGGCGGCGCGGGTGAGGATGTCGAGCAGACTGCGCTGGTGCACCGCCTGCTCCAGCGCCAACGCGGACGGGCGCGCCGGTCAGCTCCCTTACGGCGCTTGAGCGTCGGCTGCCGTCCCCGAGGACCAGATCGGTGTTCGCCGGGTAGCCCCCGTCGACCGCGGCCGCGGTGCCAGTGAGCTGGCGGCGGTAGAACGCGACCAGAGCCTCGGCCTCGGCCGGGATGCCGGCCTGTTCGCAGAACTGCGCGGCCAGTGGCGCGCACTCATCCCAGCTCATCAGCTGCCCGCCCAGGTCGGCGTAGGAATCCGACCCGACCACGGCGACATCGCCCCACCGCAACTCGGCGGCCAGGTGGGAGAACACGCACACCTCCAGGTGCCGGCGCGACAGCATCCCCGGGCGGTTCTTCTCGCGCAGCACCTTGCGCCACATCACGCTCGCGAACGCGTCGACGTCCACGGTCACCGTGTGCCGCTGCCCGTCGCGGCCGTGGGTGGTTCTCTCCTCGATCCAATCACCGCGCCGGTGCCGGTTGGCGCGGATGAACTCCACCGCGTCCAGCACGCTGCGGTCCGCCGTGGTCGGCACCAGGCCCAGTGCGCCGACCAGCGTGAACAACGCCGGACGGTGCGAGCGGTAGAACCCGTTCAACAGCGGCAGGTAGTTGTTGCCGTGATACGCCGACACCGCCTCCTGCGCCGCGGACAGCTGCTCCAGCCCGCCGGCGGACTCGAGCGTCTTGAGCAGCAGCCGCTCGGCTCGCTCGGCGACGTCGACCTCCGCACCAGCGCCCGCTACAGGCGGCGGGCCGTCGCCGGAGTCCGGCTCGGGTGGGGTGGTCGCCTCGCGGGCGCCGGCCAGAACATCGCCGAGCACGCCGATCAGCCGCTCCGTCTCCGAGCGGTGCGCCTCGCGCAGCTCCTCCAGACGCTCGCGGCCCCTATTGTGCAAGACGGCCATGCGCTTGCAGAACACGGTCACCACCTCGTCGCGGGCCTCCACCCGCTGCTGATGCACCAGGGCGACCAGCAACGTCACCCGCTTGGCCTCGCCAGTCTTGCGCATGTCATCGACGCCCGCGACTCGCGCCTCACCGGCGAAGTGGGCGACCTTGCCCGGCGGAACACCGTCGAGCCACGACTCGGTCGGCCCGATCGCGTCCAGGGCCTGCACATGCGCCAGGCGCGCCTTGAACTTGCCCAGCGTCGCCGCCCGCGCCGGGGTCTTGATCCGGTCGAACTCGCTGCGCCGCGTCGCCGGGTCCACCACCAGCAGCCGGTCCGGCCGGGCCCGCTCGTCCCACGCCGGGCGCCCCGACACCAGGGCGAAGAACTCGCCGTTGACCTCCGCGCGGATCGTCGCGGCCATCGCATCCAGCGTCGTGTACCCCGGTAGTTCGCAGCGGGCCCGGACCAGTTCCTCGAGCGCCACGTTGATCAGGTCGGCCGGGTTGTCCTTGGTCGCCGCCGCCGCCCGGATCGCCTGTTCGGCGACCGCCCGCACCTTCGCCGCCTCGTACCTCACACACAGGTACTCACGGACGAACTGACGGTGCCGTTTCGCGGTGCGGTCCGCGTCCGTCTTCGGCGTCACACCGCCGGGCAGGTCCAGCACCCCGCGCACGGTATCGACGACCACGGCCGGGATGTCACCGAGCTTCGGGAAGTACCCAAGCCGCTGATATGCCTTCAGCCTCACCGCCAGGGCAAGCAAGTGAGGATCCGCTCTGCGTCTTCTCGCGCGCCCACGCGACCTCGTCAGGCGTCGGCGTGAACGCCTCTGCCGGCTCCTGGGCGGACACCACCCGCTTGAACCGCGGGTAAGCGGTCCGATCCATCGTCGTGTCGGGTTGTGGCAGCCCCGGCGCGAAGCGCGGGCGAGAGACACGTCGCCATCCAGCGGGGAGGAGGTAGTGCCTGCACTACGCCTGTAGAGGTCTCGTGAACCGAGCCGAGGCCTAGATTGGCGTCTCACCTCGACCCGGCCCACGAGCCTCTTGTTGGTTGCCCGACTCGATGCGATGAACCGATACCGAGTCCGACATGTCGCATGCTACGCGAGGTCGGTCGGTAGCGGCGATGGTAGCTGCTCAGCTGGGTGCGCTCACGCATCGAGTCTCTCAAAAGAGCGAGGAACTCGTAAACGGCTATTTCACACCCCAGAGAGTAGGACCGGCTCGCCCCGCCGAATCCGCGGAGGCACTGACCGCTGAAACACCCAGCGCGACACTGACATATAAGTGTGTCTGTAGGCCAGCTGGATATGCGTGCGTGACCGGCGTAGCGCCAGCCGCCCGACTTCGAGTCTAACGGAACTTTGCGTCGTGTAGCGACCATCTCCAACATTCCTCGTCCACGGTGAGCAGCCTGTCTGCTGGAAGCCGTCACGCCCGGGCTACCACCGGCCTCGCTTACGCCCGCGGTACCGAGATGAACTCTCACAAGACGGTATGCCTAGTGCAATTGACATCATGTCTAGCCGATCGTATTGTGTGACGCAGCACACCATGAGGAGTGCGAGTGTCTGAGCGCACCGTGGCAGCCGCAGATGTCGGCGCCCGTTTGCGATCCATGTTCGACAAGGAGTTGCTATGACAGGCCGGGTTGAAGGCAAAGTTGCGGTGGTTACCGGTGCGGCGCGAGGGCAGGGACGCAGCCATGCGATTCGGCTTGCAGAGGAGGGCGCCGATATCATCGCGGTCGACATCTCGGAGAACATCGAGGGTCTCCCCTATCGGACGGCAACCGCCGAAGAGTTGGCTGAAACCGTCGAGTCTGTCGAGAAGCTTGGACGCAGGGTTGTTTCGTTGGACGTAGACGTGCGGAATCTGCCCAAGCTCACCGAAGAGATTGACGGTGCGGTGGCCCAACTCGGTCGTCTGGACATTGTAGCGGCCAACGCCGGAATCGGGACGCCAGTCGCCCGCAACCACGAATTCACCGAGGATGAGTGGAAGCTGGTGCTGGACGTCGACCTCACGGGCGTGTGGCACACCACCAAAGTGGCGGTACCTCACATCCTGGCCGGCGGTCGTGGCGGCGCGATGGTGCTGACCAGCTCTATGGCTGGTTTGAAGGGCCTCCCCAACCTCGGCACCTACACCGTGGCGAAGCACGGCGTGGTCGGCCTGATGCGCAGCTTGGCATCTGAGCTTGCGAGAGACAACATTCGAGTCAACACGCTGCACCCGACCACTGTCCCCACGCCGCTGATCATGAATGACCGGGCAGCCGAGCTCTTTCTGCCCGACGTCGAGAAGCCGACGAGAGAGCAACTGGCAGAGGTATTCTCGACGCTCAACGCGATGCCAGTACCGTGGATCGATCCAGTCGACGTCAGCAATGCCCTACTCTTCCTCGCCTCGGACGAGGCCCGTTACATCACGGGCGTAACCCTCCCGGTCGATGCCGGCTTCATGCTGGTGTAACCCCCCCCCCCTTTTTTTCTGGGCGGCCGGGGAGGCACTTGCCGCACGCATAGTCCCCGTCACTTCAGCGAGCTGCGCTGTGGGCGCGGGTCTTTGTGCGGCCTCTAAGCTCCCCGCTTCGCTGGCTCTGAACACAATTAGGAGAACAAAACAATGACCGAGACCATTGACGGAGCCACATCGGTGGTCCGCGCGTTGTCGGCGGCGAACATCACCACCTTGTTCACGCTGCACGGGGGGCACCTCGACCCGATCTACCACGCCTGCCTCGAGCATGAGATCAAGATTGTGGATGTACGCCACGAAGCTTCCGCCGGTCATGCCGCAGAGGCATGGGCGCGTCTGTCGGGCGGCATCGGGGCCTGCGTCGTGACAGCAGGCCCGGGCTTCACGAATGTCCTGACCTCGATGGCCAACGCTTTCCTCGATGGCACTCCGGTCCTGTATCTGGTTGGCGCAGCTCCGCTTCGAGAAGCCGGCCTGAACCTCATGCAGGGAGGCTTCGACCAGCTGGCGATGGCGCGCCCTATCGCCAAGCATGTTGTCCAGGTCACCGATCCCGCCCGTATCGACGACCAGATCGCAACAGCGATCACAGTAGCTCTCTCCGGACGGCCCGGACCCGTCGTCGTAGAGCTACCGCTCGACGTACTCGTACGCCCCTGTCCACGTCAGGCGGGCGGCCGTCGCCCGGTTCGGGTCGCGCCAAGCGTCCCGAATACTGAGGTGATACGTGAAGTGGTGGACATCCTGGAATCCGCCGTCAAACCCGTCCTCATCCTGGGAGATGTCGCCCGGTACCAGGCAACACCCGACCAGGTAGCCAGTTTCCTGGCAGCCACGGGAATCCCCGCTGTGTCAGACATGCAGGCACTCGGCTTGGCCGACCCAGCGGCACCGGGGTATGCGCACCTGTTGGACACCCTGGCGATCGCCTCGGCAACCGGTACCGGCGCCGCCGACGCAGCTCTGGTGTTGGGCCAGCGGCTCGGTGGTGGACTGGGCGGACGGTCGGGGGCGTTCCTTCCGGCAGACTGCCGCGTGATCCACGTACACCCCGAGGCGCTCGAACTGAGTGCTCTTCGGCAGCCGGAGGTCGCTGTCAGTTCGGACTGCGGAGCGTTTCTGGACGCAATCACTGAGGCATGGAAGTCGACTCCCGAACATCATGCGGCGTGGCGAGATTCACTTACGCAGGTGCCGACCTCCCGGGACACGATGCTCACCGCCGAAGTTGCGAACAACGGAATTCACCCCTTCCACGCGGCTCAGGAGGTGATCAAGCATTCCCCGGCTGACGCGGTCTACGTGCTGGACGGCGCCGAAGCTCTGATCTTCACCAGCAGCGTGGTTCGTACGACAACTCCTGGAGGAGTGCTCGCCTCCGGGCAATTCGCCGGGCTCGGAACCGGAATGGGGATGGCGCTCGGAGCCGCCACCATCATGCCCAACAGGCCGATCGTGCACATCCTCGGTGACGGGGCAATGGGATTCCATATTCAAGAGTTCGATACCCTTCGGCGGCATAACCTCCCAGTTGTCACGGTAATTCTGAACAATGACATCTGGGGAGTTTCACTACATGGTCAGCAAGGTTTCTACGGGGAAGATTACAGTTGCATCACTCGAATTCCCGGAGTCGCATACGCTGACGCCGCACAGGGTTTTGGCTGTCATGCTGAAAATGTGGACCGTCTCGAGGACATCGAACCGGCGTTGAAGCGCGCGTTTGCTTCTGGGCGTCCGTCCTGCATCAACGTTTCAACCTCGTCCGAGGTTGTTCCGGCCGCTATCGCGGCCTTGTTCGGCCCGGCTGGAGATGGAGAAATCGCGGTTCCGTACTACGAGAACATCCCCACTCTCTAGGTCTAGGCGCGCTGCAATGCGGCGCGAGATGCTCAGCGAGCAGTGGGCCACTAACTGCAACGAGATCAGATGAGGGACCCCGGGGCGGTTGCAGCGCATGCACACCCTGGCGACCTTCCCTCCGCAAGAAAGGAAACTTGAGAATGGAACTCAACCCTGCTCTGCTCCCCACGCTCGTAGACTGGCCTCGCGACGAGGCAGCCCATGAAGGCGTTCCCTGGGAGATCTGGTGGATCACGACCATCCTCACCTCGGGTGAACGCCGACTCGCTGCTCACCTGACACTCCAACACCTTGAGAGTGGTGAAGTCATTGTCGTAGCAACCATCGCCGATCTCGACGAAGAGACGGGGAACAGCCTTCGCGTGACCGCCGCGCGCGGCGAGTCGACATTGACGACCGACCACCTTGAAACTACGACGAAGGCTGGACGCTTCTCAGGCTCCTTCTCAACTGGATACGAAGTCCACGCGGAGCTGGATGACGGGAACAGCTTCGATCTCGTACTCAACCCCACCAGACCGGTCCTCTTCAACGCTGGAGCTGGACAGTACAAACTGGGAGCCCACGTCACCACTCAGTACTCGATAGCTGGCTTGGAGGCCACGGGCACAATCCGCCTGGGCGGCCAAGCTATGAGCGTCACAGGGCATGGTTGGTACGACCGTCAGTGGATGCACTCCGGCACCGTCGCTGACATCCCCACCTTCAGTTGGTTCGGAATCTGTCTGGAGGGAGGGGAGACGATCAGCCTTTTCGATACGAGCATGAATGCCGACGGTGGACACACCTGGGCCACGATCATGCAATCGGATGGAACACATGTGCTGGCCGCAGTCGAGCCTGTCGCCAAATGGGCGAGCGGAACGTTTGGCACACCGCAAGGACGCACAGTGCCGCGGGAGTGGCGACTGGTCATTCCGGAGAGGCGCGCGGAACTGACGGTGGTCCAACGAATGGTGGAGGACACTCCTGGCTTCTTCTTCTACTCGGGCGCTTTGGAGGTCACCGGATCGTATGACGGCGCCGACGTCGCCGGGTACGGGTTCTGCGACCTCGTGGGATGGCCCTCCTAGAGGACCTAAGAGTAGGCCAGGAGACACGCGGGACCATCGCCTCAGGTAGAGCGGGCGCGCCGCAGCAGGACCAATTGTCTGTGTGACAAGCTTCGCCGTGCGCGAGGCCCCACGATCGGAGTGAGTATGAAAGCAGCTATCTTCTACGGCAACCAGGACATTCGCTGGGAGGATGTTCCGGAACCGCAGACGCGAGCCGGACACGTCAAAGTCAAGGTTGCGCACAACGGCATCTGCGGCAGCGACATCCACGAGTATTTCGACGGCCCTATCCTCACGCCGGTGTGGCCTCACCTGTTGACCGGCATCACGCTGCCGGTCGTCTTCGGACACGAGTGCAGCGGAACCGTGGTCGAAGTCGGTTCCGGCGTCACCGCTGTCAAAGAGGGAGACCTCGTCGCTGTCGAACCCTGCATGAACTGCGGCGAGTGCTTTCCGTGCAAGCGCGGCGACTACAACCTGTGCGACATCAGTGCTTACCTCGGGTTGAGCAGCCCCGACGGGGGAGGGCTGGGCGAGTACCTCGTGGCCGCTGAAGACCGAGTGCACCGACTGCCCGACGGAGTGGGACTGGAGGCCGGCGCCGTCGTCGAGCCGATGTCGGTGGCAACGCACGCGGTGCGCCGTGGCGCCCCCCGGCCTGATGACCGCGTCGCCGTTCACGGCGCGGGCCCGGTGGGGATCGGTGTGACCCTTGCGCTCGCCGCGGCCGGAGTCGAGCGGATCATTGTCAGCGAGATCTCTCCGATTCGCCGCAAGATTGTGGAGTCGTTGGCGCTGCCAGCCGTAGAAGCGATCCTCGACCCCACCGAAGTCGACATCGTCGCGGCCATCGGTGATCTCGTCGAAGACATTGGCGCGGACGTGTCGTTCGACGTCGCCGGCGCGCCGGTGGCCAACGGTCCGGACGGCAACCCTCTCGTACCGTTCAACGATGCGATTGCCAGCACGAGGCGTGGTGGCCGGATGGTGTCTGTCGCGACGCACCCTACCACCGCGATCGAGCCCAATCACTTCGGTTTCAACGAGCTGACGATCATGGGCACCGCGGCGTACACGGGCGTCGACTTCCAACGCGTGATCGAATTGATGGGCCAAGGCTGGTATGACGTCTCGGCGTTCGTAGAACATCGTGGGCCGGGCGAGCTGATCTCTGCGATGGAGGACATGCGTGACGGAAAGGCCGCCAAGGTTCTCATCGACGTCGCGTCCTGACCCGAATTACTGACCTCCAGACTCGACATCGGCTCCCGGACGAGAGAGCCGCGGAGCCGGGAATCGAAAGGGTCGAGCGATGCACAGTGAAGTCTGAGTGCACCCACCCATGGTGCACTGGACCGAACGCAGCCTCGGATAAACCGTGGCGGCCAATGACCCAGAGGGCGGTGTCGGGGCCGGGCCCCGACCCCGGCTCCGCCTTCCCGCAATGCGCCATCCTTCGCTGAGCAATCGCTATGGAAGCCGGGGCCGACGATAGACTGCGGGCATCATGAAACCTGACCTCCCGTCCTTGAGCGAACTGAAGCGTAACGTGACCCGCTCCCGACTCACCGGTGCGGCGCTCGAAGTCTTCGAGACAAAGGGGTATTCCGCCACAACGATCGACGACATCGTCAGCGCGGCTGGAGTGAGTCGAGCGACGTTCTACCTACACTTCCCTAACAAACTCGCGTTGACGCGCGAGATGCTCGATGACCTGCACTCGTACGCGCTTCACCGGTACTCGAGACTCGACGAGGTGCTGACGTCGGGTGAAGAAGACCTCCGTCAGTCTCTGCGTGACTGGTTGCGTGAATGGCAACAGTACTGGCGCAAGAACGCCGCGCTTCTCGATGCATTGACCGCGGCCGCCCTCAGTGACGCTTCGATCGAAGATTGGATATTCACCAGCAGTTTCACTCTCATCGATTCGCTCCACAGGTACTTCGACCAGATACCCGAGGCGGAAGCCTCCGCGGTACGGACGCGAGCAGTCCTGCTCGAGGCGTCCACTCGCACTGTCTTTTCGCTGAGCAGCCGCGGGAAGGTGGGTACGTCGCCGGATGAAGTCCTCGACTACCTCTGCGACGTGTGGACCGCAGCGCTACAGCCGAAATGAGTACCTGAAGACGCGAAGCGCGGGTCTGCGCTACATCGCTGCGAGGTCTGAATGGGGTGTATCGGAAGTCGCCGATACACTCGGCGTACCACGCTCAACCGCACACGCGATGCTGTCGTCGTTCAGTCGCAGTGCGCGGCCGCTGCGGGGCGAAGGCGGCTACCGCTAGCAGCCTGCACGAGGGGGGCGATCATCTTGTGGCTGTAAACGACGTGTTCGACGACGGCATCACGGACGGTGTTGGCATCGCCGCCGCGGGCCGCGTCGACCAGGACCCGGTGGGAGGCAATGATCCTGTCCGCCACCTCCGGGTCCGGTTGCGCCCCGACGTACAGCTGAATGTAGCGCTCGGATGCCACCCACAGCTGGTCGAGCAGTCGGCGGTCCCAATCGGTGGCACTGGGCAGCATCAACAGATGGAACCTGGCGTGCACGGAATAGACGTCGAAGGCGTTGCCCCGGGTGATGATGCGTTCGAGCTCGCCGAGGGTCTCGTCGAGCAGAGTGAGCCGCTCGGGCGTCATGAGCTCCGCCGACCGTTCGGCGATCTGCCCCTCCAGCAGGCCGCGCAGCCGGTAGACGTCGTCGAAGTCGTCGATGTTGATCGGCGCGATCTGCGGTCGCCGGCCTCGCCGAAACGTCACCAGCCCACGGCCCTCGAGGCGGCGCAGGGCTTCGCGGATCGGGACATTACTGACATCGAGGATCGCACTGAGTTCCTGGATGGCCACCGGCTGTCCAGGCTTGAGCTCGTTGGCGAGGATCATATTCAGAATATGCGCGGCGACCTGGTCCACGACCGACCTCGGACCGGAGCCGGAACCGTCACGCGTGGCCCCATCAATGTCTTCCATTAGCAGGATCCTATCCCTCGGGATCACACGAAACCTTCGTGCGCTGCCGTGTTCCTGCCCAGGCTAACCCGGCAGGTCGAGTGTCGACGCCGCAGGCCGGGACACCTGACCCGGCCCTGCGGCTGTGTGCTCTATCCGGGGTGCGCCCGGGGACGAGGCGAGCACCTCGGTCGTGGCGTTCCCGTGTTGTAGGAACTGCGCCGCCGCCATCTGCAATCGCGGTGAGTGGGGCGTGGACACGTGATCGACTCCTTCGAGAACGATGCCGGCCAGGTGCGGGATTGCCGCGCTGACCTGATCGGCCACGCCGGCGATGACGTCGCGGTCGCCGACCGCCAGCAGAACCTCGGCGCCGATCGTGTGCAGCTGGTGTGCGGTGAGCAGGGACGGGGGGCGCTGGATGGCGGCCGCGAGGGCCTGTGGGTCGTTGCCGGATGCGAGCGCCTCGGCGAGCACGGGGCGCAGTGCGGCCGCGGTGTCGTCGGTGATTCCCGCGTGCAGGGCCTGCGCCACTGCTGCGCCGTTTTCCGGGCGCAGCAGATTATCCCCGACGCCGGCGATGACCAGTCGCCGGAACCGCTGGGGCTGCTCGGCGGCGAGCTGAAGCAGGAGTTTGCCGCCGAGAGAGAACCCGACCCCGTCCACCGCAGTGTCGTCGGGCAGGTGCTCGGCGAGCTCGTCGGCCATGTGTGCGTACTCGCCGCTCTCGTGCGGGGCACGGGAGGTCCCGTGCCCGAGCAGGTCCACGCGAATGATCCGGCGGCCGTCCTGCTCGAGGGTTCGTTCGAGGTCGGATCCGCCCCAGGTGCGCTCGTACGTGCTACCCCACCCGTGAACGAGGACGACGGGTGGGGTGCACGTGTGGTCGGATGCCACGTTCATTCACTTCCTGCCGAGGAGGACCGAGTCATTGTCCTGCGCGACGAAGACCGCTTGCAGGACGCGGCGGCGGATCAGCCAGTCGCCGCCGGCTCGAACGAAGTCGTCGACGACGTCGCAGATCGCCGACGGCGAATCCAACTCCAGGGGCGCAATCCCGTTCCGGGCGAAGAGGGTGAGGGCGTATGTGGCGGTGACCCGGGCGTCGTCGTGGTGGTCGGTGACGAGATTGGACACGAGGTGACGCGACAGGCGTGGCCCGTGGGCCTGGCGGGCGGCGTACCCGCGGACGATCTCGTTCCGGCCGGTCATCGTCAACGCCGGCATCACACACACCCCGTCTTCGGTGTACAGCAGCTCGCTACCGATCCCGGCGGCCCGGTCGACGTTCCACCAACTGCGGTACACCGCCTGCGCGATCTCGGTATGACGATTCGACTCGGCGGCCGCCGGGCCGTGCGGAGGGTCCGAAGACATGCACTTCTCCTGAGGGAAGGTGATGGGACGGGGTCAGGAACCGATCGTCATGAACGACTCGGGCATGTTGTACGCCCACCCGTTCATGATCTCGGGGAACTTCTCGGGGCTGGTCTCGGCGATGTACCCCGGGTCGTCGTCCTCGAATTCGTTCATGCCGCAGCTGAATTCGTTGCGGTTTCCGGTCGGGTCGAAGGCGTACGCGAAGTTGTTGGTACCGAAACCCTGGGTGTCCCGCGGGATACCACCCATGTGCCGGCCCGGCCCGAACTCCCACCGGTTACCCGTCTCGGTGAGCCGGTCGCTCAGGCGGAAGTAGTGGTTGCCGTCCTGGACGGCGAACGCGACATGGTGCAGGCGGTCCGAGGGACGCTGCGCCTGCATGTAGGCCAGGTCGTGGTCGAGCTTGGACGCGCGCAGCCAGGAGGCCGCCCACTTGCCGGCGATGGTCAGCGCGAGGGACTGCTTGAAGCCCAGGACCATCTTCATGAACTCAGAGAATTCCTGCGGATCTCCTTCTCCGAGAAGATTGATGTGGTCGATGTCGGTGGGAATGAACGAGCCGTCCGACTGGAAGTTCGTCACCCCGGCCCGCCGGTCGCCGTAGCCGACCGCGAATTCCATCCGATGACCACTGGGCAGATCGAATCCGAGGATGTCGCTGTGGCCGGGCCGGTCAGCTTCCTTGTAGCGCTTGTAGGCCACCCCGTTCTTGTCCAACCGCGAGGTGATTTCGTCCAGGTCATCGGCATGGTCGACACCGAACGCGAAGCTGTCGATGCTCTGCCCGCCGTCGATCAGGGTCAGGTCGGCGTCGGTGCCCGAACACGCCAGCAACGCACGATCGGCGTTGCGATCCAACACGGTCAGACCGAGGACACCCTCGTACCACTCCAGCGCCTGACCCAGGTCCTTGACCCGCACGGCCGCGTGGTCGATCCGGTTGATTGCCATTTGTTACTCCTCGGAAGTTCGTTGACACGCTGTGAGCACGATCACCTATACTCAACACACAAATCGTATACACACTTTGGTAGGGCTGTAAAGAAGCGATCCGAACTCGGATCGGAACGAGCCCTCAGTGGCTTCGCGGCACCGACAATGGAGGTAAGAGATGTACGCGGCAGATGACGTGCGATCGAAGCTCGCGGGCGGCAAGCCGCAATCGCAGGGCCTGCCCGCTACCGGTATCCGAGCGGCGCAGTACCTCGAGTTCCGGAATTCCGAACCGGACGAGGTCACCGAGAAGGGCTCCACGACCTGGGTCTTTCGCAGTCAGAACCTGGCCGTTCTGTGGACCGACGCCGTCGCCGGCGACACATTTCCCCGCGAGCAGGACGACGAGTACGTCGCCCTGCTCTACTCCGGCAGCGCCCAGATCCGGGTCGCCGCCGGCGGCGACAGTGCCGAGGTCACCGAAGACGCCCTGGTGGTGATTCCGCCCGGTCCTAGCAGCATCGAAGCCCTGACCGACGGGCCGGTCATCCGGCTGATCACCACACAGAACGACGTCGCGGCCACCGCCCAGAACACCGCCGCCTACACCGAACGGGACCCGCAGGTCGCCCCCTGGCAGCCGTGGCCCGACCCCGTCGACGGCTTCCGGCTACGGGTCTACCCGCTCGCCCAGACCCCCATCGCCGAGGGCAGGTTCGGACGGATCTTCCGCACCACCACCATCATGGTGAACTTCCTCGCCGAGGAATCCGCACCCCGGCCACCGGCCAAGCTCTCGCCCCACCACCACGACGACTTCGAGCAGATGTCCCTCGCCGTCACCGGTGACTACGTCCACCACATCCGCTACCCGTGGGGACCGGACTCGACCGCGTGGAAACCCGACGAACACACCCCGGTCGGCTCCCCCTCGGTGGCGATCATCCCCCCGCCCACCGTGCACACCAGCCAAGGGGTGGGCCCCGCTCAACAGCTGATCGACATCTTCTCCCCACCTCGCCAGGACTTCTCCGACGCCGGTTGGGTTCTCAACGCAAAGGACTACCCGACCCGATGAACACGACCCACACCTGCGGTTTCCGTGCCGCACTCGAACGAGACAACCATCTTCCGCTCGGCACCTGGATCAAGCTTCCCGCCCTCGAAAGCGTCGAACTCGTCGCCGGCGCCGGATTCGATTTCGTGGTGATCGATCTCGAACACAGCCCCCTCGACATCGGAACGGTGTACGCGCTCATCGGGATCGCCAAGACCTCCGGCCTGTCCCCGATCGTCCGGATACCCGCTACCGACACCGGACTCATCCAACGGGTGCTCGACAGCGGCGCGGACGGACTGATGTTCCCGCACATCGACTCCGCCGACGAGGCACACAGCGCCGTCCAAGCCATGCGGTTCCCACCACAGGGAACCCGCGGAGTCGGGAACACCAGCCGCGCCGGGCACTGGGGCGCCCTCGACCGGGACGAGTACCTCCGGTTCGGTAACGAGGAAGTGATGTGCATCGCTCAGATCGAAAGCGCGGCAGCAGCACTCGCCGCGGGTGACATCGCCGCCGTCGACGGTGTCGACGCCGTCCTCATCGGTGCAGCCGACCTCGCTGTCAGCGAAGGGCACGCCGAAACCGATGCCCCGATCGTCGAATTGATCGCCAAGGCCATCGCCGCGGTCCAGGCCGCGGGTCTGCCGGTCGGCAACGCCGGGGCAGCCACCGAGGAGGCGGTGCGCGCCACCGTCGACGCCGGCTACGACTTCACCCTGCTGAGCAACGACGCCACCCTGCTCGGCAGCGCCGCGCGGCAGGCCGTGTCCGTCGGTCGCCGCGTCTGCGGGAGGGCCGACGGGTCGCCGCCGACCTGGTACCCCACCCGTGAGCGCACCGAGAACGCGAACGTGGAGGTCTTCCGCCGCTGGTTGAAGACCAATCGGGGTCTGGACTTCGACGACTACACCGCCCTCCAGCGGTGGTCGGCGACCGACATCTCGGCATTCTGGGGGGCATTGTGGGCGTACTTCGACATCGCTGCCCACTCCCCCTACCACCAGGTGCTCGTCGACGAGACCATGCCCGGCGCCCAGTGGTTCCCCGGAGCCACCCTCAACTACGTCGATCAGATCTTCCGGCACCGCCACCCGGATGCCGTCGCCGTCATCGACGAAAGCGAACCCGGCGGTGCCGGTCGCCGCACCCTGTCGTGGGCGGAACTCGAGCGGCAGGTCGGTGCCGTCGCCGACACCCTGCGCCGGTCCGGAGTAGGGCACGGTGATCGCGTCGTCGGATACCTGCCCAACATCGCCGAAGCGGTCGTTGCGTTCCTCGCCACCGCCAGCCTCGGCGCGATCTGGGCCTCCTGCGGACAGGACTACTCCGCGCCGGCGGCCGTGGACCGCCTCGGACAGCTCGAACCCAAAGCACTGATCGCTGCCGACGGCTACCACTACGGCGGCAAAGCCCACGAGCGGCGTGAGGCCATCGACTACATCCGATCCCACATTCCCTCCCTCGACGCCACCATCGTCATCCCTCGAATCGGACTCGATACCGCCGGACTCGCACCGATCAACACCTGGGCCGAGGCCGCCGCCGGTGACACCGCACTCGAGACCACCCCCGTCGCCTTCGACCATCCGCTGTGGGTGCTGTTCTCCTCCGGCACCAGCGGACGCCCCAAGGGGATCGTCCACGGACACGGTGGCGTGGTGCTCGAACACCTCAAGTCCATGTCCTTCCACCTCGACATCTCCCCCGGCGATACCTACTTCTGGTACACCTCGCCGAGCTGGATGATGTGGAACTTCCAGGTCGCCGGCCTGCTGGTGGGGGCCACCATCGTCTGCTACGACGGCAGCCCCGGCTTCCCCACCACCGACACCCTGTGGGCGCTCGCCGACCGCAACCGCGTCACCCACCTCGGCACCAGCCCCGCCTACCTGCAGGCCTGCGAAAAAGGACAGCACTCCCCCGCCGCCGAGCACGACCTCTCCACACTGAAGACGCTCGGGGTCACCGGCTCCGTGCTCCCCCCTGCGTCCTACCACTGGGTCGCCGAACACGTCGGATCCGACGTCCAGGTCGCGTCGATGACCGGCGGAACCGACGTCGTCAGCGCCTTCGCCACCGCCGTCCCCACAGTGCCCGTCCGGGCCGGGGAGATCCCCGTCGTATCGCTGGGCGTGGCGCTGGAAGCCTGGGACGAGGACGGCAACGCCCTCGTCGGCGACGTCGGTGAGATGGTCCTGACCAAACCGATGCCCTCGATGCCGGTGCACTTCTGGAACGATCCCGACGGGAAGCGGTACCGCGACGCGTATTTCGACACCTACCCCGGCGTGTGGCGGCACGGCGACTGGATCACCATCAGCGACCACGGCAGCGTCGTGGTCCACGGGCGCTCCGACTCCACCCTCAACCGCAACGGCGTCCGGATGGGCAGTTCCGACATCTATCAGGCCGCCGAGAAACTCCCCGAGGTCCGGGAATCACTCGTCATCGGAGTCGAATACCCCGACGGGACCTACTGGATGCCGCTGTTCGTCACACTCACCGACGACACCATTCTCGACGACGACCTGACCCGCGCGATCTGCGACACCATCCGCCGCGACGCCTCACCCCGGCACGTGCCCGACGAGATCCTCGCCGCACCCGCGATTCCGCACACCCGCACCGGGAAGAAGCTGGAAATCCCCATCAAACGACTGTTCCAAGGTGCACCCGTCGACGCCGTCATCGACCCCCAAGCCGTCGACGACGCCGCCGCCCTGCAGTGGTACATCGACCTCGCCGCCCAACGAAACCGCCCCTCGGAGGACACGCACTGATGGCACATCTCACCCACGAGCGCATCGCCTTCGAATCCGACGGCGTCATCGCCCGCATCACCCTGGACCGCCCCCGGCACGGCAATGCCTTCGACCTTCCGATGGCCGAAGACTTCCTCGAAGCCGCCGAACGAGTCCACGACGCATGCACCACCGGTCTGCGCGTGGCGGTCCTCGATGCCGAGGGGCCGATGTTCTGCGTCGGTGGCGACCTGCAGAGCTTCGCCACCGCCGAGGACCGCAGTGCCCTGATGGACCAGGTGACCTCCACGGCGCACCGCGCGATCGAGTTGCTGACGACGGCGCCGGTACCGGTGGTCACGATCGTCCAGGGAACCGCCGCCGGTGGGGGCATCGGCATCGTGCTCACCGGGGACATCGTCATCGCCGCCGACACCGCGAAGTTCAAGATGGCCTACACCGCAGCGGGACTGAGCCCCGACTTCGGCAGCACCTGGCGCCTGGCCCGTGATCTCGGGCTCGCCCGTGCCCTCGATCTGACCCTGACCAACCGCGTCTTCACCGCCGCCGAAGCGCAGAGCTGGGGGCTGATCAGCCGGGCCGTAGCCCCGGACGTCCTGCCGCAGGAGGCCGAATCTGTCATCGAGCAGTTGGCGGCAGGACCCACCCGGGCGTTCGCCACGTCGAAACACCTACTCCGAACGTCCGCCGACCAGGACTTCACCGCCCAGCTCAACCATGAGGCCGCGGCGATCACCACTCTGGTCGACGAACCCGCCGCGCACGAGGGAATAGACGCGTTCCTCACCAGACGCACCCCGCACTTCACCTGACACCCCTTTCGAACCAGGACCGACCATGCCCACACTGATGCTCGACGCCCTCATCGCCGCCGCGGCGGTCACCCTCCGACTGTGCCTGCCCGAATCGGTCCGGGTCGCGGTCGCCGACCTCTCCCGTCCGGCGGAGAAAGTTCGAACGTTTCCCTTGTTCAGCGTCGGATATGTGTCCGCCGATGACTCGTGGGCACAGCGATGACGCGGCGACGGCCGGGCACTGCCACGGCGGTCCCCGATCCCCTGACGCCGCAGGAGCGGCGCGTGCTCGAGTTCGCACGAACGTGGGCACCATTCGGGGAGCCACCCGACGGCGAGATCTTCGTCGAGTTCGGGGTCGATCCGACTCGGTTCTACCGCGACCTCATGCGCATTCTGTCGACCCACTGTCCGTCCTGCCTCCTCGCACCCGCCGAACGCTCACAGGTGTTGCAACTGGTGGGAGACCACACCTGACATCCGGTGCACACCTCGCAGATATCGCTGGCCACGACCGACGCCACCAACTCCACGACCCAAATGATTTGTCACGCAACCACTACAGATCGGATCTCCATGACCTCCCCTGACCGCATCCTGATCGTCGACGGCGCCCGCACACCCGTCGGCAGCTTCGGCGGCGTCCTCAAGGACGTACCCGCCCACGAACTCGGTGCGACCGCCGCGAAGGCAGCCCTCGACCGTGCCGGTGTCGCTCCCGACGCCGTCGGGGAGGTCGTGATGGGCTGCATCGGTCAGGTCGGCCCCGACGCCTACAACGCCCGGCGGGTCGCACTCGCCGCCGGCCTACCGAAATCCACCCCCGCGTACACCGTCAACCGACTCTGCGGCTCCGGTCTGCAAGCAGTATGGTCCGCGGCCATGCAGATCCGCTGGGGCGGGCTCGACCTCGCGCTGGCGGGCGGCAACGACAGCATGTCCCGGATGCCGTTCTACGACTTCGGTGCCCGAGCCGGCTACAAGCTCGGTGATCGTGCACTCGTCGACGGTACCGTCGGAATGCTCACCGACCCCTTCCACGGAATCCACATGGGCGTCACCGCCGAGAACGTCGCCCGCAAGTACAACGTCAGCCGCGAAGAACAGGACGAGTTCGCCCTGCAATCGCAACACCGAGCCGCCACCGATGCCGCGAAAGCCGCCTTCGCCGAGGAAATCACCCCCGTCGTGGTCGGCGGCCGCCGACCGGCCACCATCACCACCGACGAGCACCCCAAACCTGAGACCACCCTCGAGACACTCGGAACACTGCGCGCCGCCTTCGAGAAGGGTGGCACCGTCACCGCAGGAAATTCCTCCGGCATCAACGACGGCGGCGCCGCCCTCGTCCTGGCCCGCGAATCGACGGCCAGCGAACGCGGTCTGACCGGCCTGGTCACCCTCGAGGCCGTCACCACCTCCGCTCTCGAACCCGACGTGATGGGCTACGCCCCGGTCCTCGCTCTGAAGAACCTGTTCGAACAGACCGGAACCACGCCCGGCGACATCGACACCATCGAACTGAACGAAGCCTTCGCAGCGCAGGCCGTCGCCGTCATCCGGGACGCCAAACTCGACCCGGACAAGACCAACCCCTACGGCGGCGCCATCGCACTCGGCCACCCCGTCGGCGCCACCGGAGCAATCCTCACCCTCCGGATCGCGAAGGATCTCGTCCGGCGTGACCTCGAACTCGGAATCGTCACGATGTGCATCGGAGGCGGCCAAGCCCTCGCCGCGTTGCTCCGCCGAGCCCACTGAACCCACCCCACACCCGCCACACCGCCGTGTCGCCCATCGTGGACACGACCGCGGGATCGCGACCACTACCAGGGCGAATGTCAGGGACCAGACCTCGCCGCAGACGCCCCCGCCGACGGAGACCATGCGCAAACCAAACACAACGACCATCGCAGACAGCGGCACTCACCCCCAGCTCGCGTTCATCCGCCGACCTCCCGGCACGCCCTCACTGCCGCTCGGATCCCAGCTGTTGAAAAGTGTGTATTCGATGTATATATTCACTTGAGAGGGTGTTGTACGTCACGAAACGGGTGCCAGCGTGTTGCCCCGCATCCAAAGGGCCTCCTGCCCTCCCGTCGCCTCACATGGCTCCCCAATGGAAGGAACAGCCCTAATGGTTGCCCCCAACTATGCAGTCCCCGAACTGGTCCGAGACATTTCGTTCGAAGAGCTCGAAAAGGACCCCAACGGTTTGTACGAGAAGCTGCGCTCGGAGGCGCCCGTCGTCTTTGTGCCGATGCTTGGCATGTGGGTCGTGTCGACCAAGGAACTGTGCGAACAAATCGCCCGTGATCCCGAGAACTGGCCCGCGATCGTGACGCCAGCTGTTCGTCGCACATTCGGTGACGGTGCAATCCTCGATGCCAACGGCGACGAGCACCGAGAACTGCGGTCGATGGTCGAACCCCATCTTCAGCCGTCGGCTGTGGACAAATACGTAGACGATCTCGTTCGGCCGCACGCCCGCAAACTACTCGACGCCTTCGAAGCCGATGGTCGTGCGGACCTGGTCGAGCAGTACTGCGAGCCGCTCAGCGTCCGAGCCCTGGGCGACATGCTGGGACTCACCGACGTCAGCAGTGACCAACTCCGGCGATGGTTCCACCAGCTCAGTGAGTCATCGGTCAACGCCGCACTCGATGAGAATGGAGACTTTCTGAATCCGGATGGGTTCGAACCTGGAGACGCCGCCAAGCGGGAGATCATCGCGACCGTCGCGCCGAAGCTAGAACACTGGCGGTCCAACCCGGACCACAGCGCTATCTCGCACTGGTTGCACGACGGCATGCCTGACGGCACAACACGGCCCGACGAAATGATCTTTCCCAATCTCTACGTGTTTTTGCTCGGCGCGATGCAAGAGCCCGGGCATGCCATGTCGACCACATTGGCGGGCCTGTTGACCCACCCTGACCAGCTCGAGCGAGTCGTCGACGACGCTGCGCTGATTCCACGGGCCGTACAAGAGGGCCTCCGATGGGTTGCCCCGATCTGGTCGGTGGTGACCAAACGAGCGCTCAAGGACACCGAGATCGGAGGCATCACCGTCCCTGCCGGATCTCTGGTCATGCTCACGTATGGCTCCGCAAACAGGGACACCACGGTCTACGACGACGCCGACGAGTACAACCTGGACAGGCCCGTCGTACCGAACCTCGCCTTCGGCGCCGGCGCACATGCATGCGCGGGCACGTACTTCGCCACGGCAGTTGTCAAAATCGGCCTCGAGGAACTTTTCGAAACCATTCCGAACATAGAACTCGCACCGGACCGTCCGGTCTCATTCTGGGGCTGGGGTTTTCGTGGCGTTCGAGAACTAAGTGCGAATTGGGAAGTGTGAGATGACGACTGCAGAAGTTGAAGTGCCGGAGGGCACCGTCAGCGAGACGTTACATCGCGTGAATCAACTCCATATGCCCAGCGGAAGCAACAGAGAACAGCCGATGGCCGTCGAGTACAGCATTGAAAATCAGAAAACGAACGCACAATTCTACGCCGCAGAGGATCAAACCATCCTCGATTCCGCACTACGCGCAAATGAATGGTTACCGCACTCGTGCACCCAGGGAACCTGCGGAACATGCAAGATTCGCGTGCTGCAGGGCGAAGTCGCGCACAACGCATCGCCGGAATACACCTTGACAGCCGAGGAACGCGATACGGGTTTGGCGCTGGCCTGTACCGCCTCTGCATGTTCAAACCTCGTTATCGAACCCGTCGATCAAACAGACGACGCGGCTCCCCACCACCCGCTGCGGGACTACCACGGTACGGTCGTAGCACTCGATGACATCGCGACAGGAACACGTAGGTTACTGATCGAACTGGACGAGCCGATGAAGTTCAATGCGGGACAGTATTGTGCATTGGACATTCCAGGAACACCCATCTCGCGACACTATTCGATGGCGAATCCACCGTCGCAGGATCAACTACTCGAGTTCCATGTTCGTCTCACACCCGGAGGCGCCGCAACGGCAGGTTGGATCTTCTCGTCGTTGCAACCAGGCCAGAAGGTGGCACTCCGTGGGCCGCTGGGACAGTTCAACTGTTTCGAGCCACGCCAGGAGTCCACGATCCTCGTCGGCGGAGGGACAGGGCTCGCTCCACTCAAATCCATCGTCCTGCACGCCCTCGAGCATGATCTTCTGCCTGAAATCTACCTCTACCACGGCGGTCGAACCCAACAAGATCTCTACGATGTGGAGTTCTTCGAAGGACTGTCCGAAAAGTACGACCACTTCCATTACCGACCGGCATTAAGCGAAGAGCAATGGTCCGGCGCCCATGGCCTCATAACCGATGCCGTACTCGAAGATTTTGCGACCTGTCGAGGAATGGCCGGTTACATTTGCGGCCCTCCACCCATGGTGACGGCTGCAGTGAAGGCGTTCAAGCGTCGACGCATGTCCCCGCGCCTGATCTTTCGCGAGGAATTCACGCCAACGGGCGGTAATCCGTTGCCCCATAGCACCAACTCACCGAGTTAACTATTAGCTACGCACAGCTCACGAAACAACGAGAACGACAACACAATGCCGAACGATGACTCCCCGCATGCGGCCGCAACGTGCGCCCCGACCGGGAGAGACCACCCGAACCACCCGGAAGAGGTGGCAGCCATCCTGCCGCCCTCAGACCGGCACGGGTGCCGAGCGTCGCCGGCGACGTCAACTCTGCGCGAACGGCTTCCACCAAGAGCGACACCGGCATGATCGAAGCCGGCGCGGGCCCCTCGAGCCGTAGTGTTCGCAATCAGAACACTCTCTCGCCACGAAACCCGGCATTGTGAATCAGGTCACTACCATGGATGTTGGTTAGGACGAGTCATATCCCCAGCACCCCCTAAGAAACGTTCCTCGCGGCATCACGATCAGAACATGCCTCGATGGACGAGCACTCCAAGAAGGGACCAGTCGTGTCGTCACTGAAGAGCATGCCAGAGCTGTCGGACAGGAGAGATATCAAAGATGTACTGACCGCGGAGCAGCTCGGTCACATCCGGCATTTCGACAACCTGTCCCGGCAACTGCCGAACGACTGGTCGTTGATGCAGGGCAAGGGAATCGGCCAGTTCGACTTCGGCGGCATACGGTTCCAAGTTGCCTATATGGCGTACGCGCTCGCGTTGGCGCATGTCCATCGGCTGCCGAACGCGCCGGGTGTGTTCAAACCCGTATTCGAACGTCTTATCGATAAGATTCTGATGCCCGAGGCGTGGCTGTACTGGCGCGACGTGAGCCGCGGCGGTGCGGTGTTCAATGCGCACCTGGCCGAGAACTACCATGAGGAGTGGAACCCGGTCGCTCGCGACAACATCATGTACAGCGCCTACGTGCAGTCCATGACCCTGATGTATCACCATCTCTTCGGCGACGACCGGTACGCACAGCCCGGCGCCCTAGCCTTCGACTACTGGTCCTTCTTCTGGGGCGGCGAACCGAAACGATTCGAGTACGACGAACACTCCCTCAACGAGCACCTCTACTGGCAGATGGTCGAGAGCGGCTACCTCGGCGTCGCCTGCGAACCCAACTGCACCTTCCAGATCTGCAACCAACCCGCGATCATCGGCTTCCGCATGCACGATCTGGTGACCGGCGAAAACGTCGCAGCCGAGGTCACTCGAAGCTACGAACAAGCCTGGGCGCAACTGGGCAGACTCGACTCGACCGGCCACTACAACATGATGCTCACCCAGGATTCCGGCACCCTCTTCCCCAACGACGCCCAGGCCCCGTGGATCGACGCCTGGTGCGGAACGCTGATGAACACGTGGAACAGCGAGTTCGTCCACGCCCACTACCCCCAACAGATCAAGGACCTCCTCGTCGACGGCCCGGACGACACCAAATCCGTGCGGACCCCACCTGACATGCAGGTGATGGGCCAAACCGTCATCAACGACACCTGCGATTTCGGATGGGTCGCGACGTGGGCATCGGAAATGGGCGACACCGCCGCACTCGACGGACTCCTCGCTCACGCCGACCGATACATGAACCCCACCTGGCGCGACGGAGGCCTGTACTACCCACGAAACGACACCGAGGCCGACGACCACGGCAACCGCACCAAGATCGAACCGCTGACCGGCAACACCCTGCTCGGATACGCCCGTCTCAATGTGCCGGACGGTATGCGACAGCTGTACAACGATCCTTGGAGCACAGCGCATTTCACCGAACCGTCCCTGACCGAAGTGGCCGGTGACATCGCCGTGAGCCAGGCCCGATTCGCTCCCGACGCGAACAGGCTGACCTTCCGCGTGCAGCGACATGCTGAGCGCGAGGGAGACGGGTCGATCGTCCTCGGCAACGTCGCAGACAGGAAGCAGTGGTCGTTGACGGAGAACGGAGTTGTCCTAGCGACGGGGCGAGCCGGCGAACCGATCACAACAGGCCCCGCCGACGGCGGCATCGAGATCGAGCGTGTCGAAGCCGGAATCAAGATTCAGCTGGCCGCCGGTGCGCCGCGCACCTTTCACCTCGATGTGTCCTCGGCAGCGGGAACTGACCATGAATGAGACGACGAACAGCGTCACCGGACGACATATCGGTGGAACATTCGAACTCGTCGACCACGACGGGCGCACGGTCAACGAGGAGACCTACCGCGGCAGATACGTCGTGATCTTCTTCGGGTTCACTCATTGCAAGATGGTGTGTCCGCGGGCTTTGCACCGATTGTCGACGGTGCTCGACCGCCTGGGTTCAGTCGCCGACCGTATTCAGCCGCTCTACATCACCGTCGACCCGGAACGGGACACCCCGCAGGTGATGAAGGGCTTCCTCTCGGCCGATTATCCGCGGTTCACGGGCCTGACCGGTACACCGGCGCAGATCGACAGTGCCAAGAAATCCTTCCGAGTGTTTTCCACCATGGTCGCCGACCCGGACGACCCGGACAGCTACCAGATGCCGCACTCGGCGTTCACTTATGTCCTCGGCCCGGACGGGGCGTACGTCACGCACTTCACCGATGCCGTTGACGAGGATGAGCTGATTGTCCGACTGTCGTCGATCTTGCGATGACGGTGGAAGCTGCCGGCGGCATGGTCCTGATCCGCTCGGTGTTCGTTTCGGAAGCGGTCCGGGCCAGCATGAATTGATGGCAGTCGATCAAGCGAAGTTCGAGGGTTCCAATGCACGACCACCCGTTGATTCATACGCTCATGCTTCTCGGCGTTGTGGGTGCCGCACTCCCTTTGGCGTGTGCGAAGCTGCGGCAACACAGGCTATGGATTTCGCACATCGCGATAGTGGTGGCGATGGCGGCAATGCTCGTTCCCGGGGGGACGTCGGGTTGGGCAAACCTGGGCATGGGCTGCTTCCTGATTGCACTCGCGATGTGGGTCACCGGCGAGATGGCGGACCGCTCGATTGCCTTACCCTGCGCAGCCGACCTGACCGCGATGGCCGTGATTCTTCTGTTCGTTGCCCCTGCGTCGACGAACTCTGCGGCGTTGCCCACTCATGCTCATCGGTTGTCCCACGACCATGCAGAGTCTCTCGGTAGGACGATGATGGATCCTTCAATTTGGTTGGGCCCGCTCGTATTGACGTGCTGGGCGGCGATCGTGCTGTACCCCGTTCTTGCTCGTCGCCGACCGATCGGCAATCAGGCGAAGGTCGCCGTCGCTTCGGGCCTCCTGATGCTCACGGGAATGGCGCCGATGGCCACGTGAGCGGCAACATGGAAGCAAGCGCCTCACGTGCGGATTCCCGTACGCGGTGAGTGGAGCAATGATGACACCTGAGCAGTCCCGAGACCAGCCGTTCGGCCGGCGACCGGAAATCGAGCTGGCATGGCACCGCGCCACGATGAGTGGCCTCGACCCCGGAATGGAGGTCCGCGAAACCGCGATCGGTGACATCGAGGTGCGCAGCACCCTCACGATCGCCGCCGGTCCCGTCCTGGACAAAATGGTCGACGAATTGGCGGACACCCGATTTTCGATACTCCTCGCGGACCGGACCTCCCGCATCGTCGACCGACGCGTGACCAGCAGCACGATCGGCCGTGCCCTCGACCGCGTCCTCGCCGTTCCCGGCTTCCAGTACCTCGAGGAGGTGAGCGGGACGAACTCGTTGGCCACCGCCTTCGAGCTCCGGCGGCCGATCGCGGTGACCGGTGAGGAACACTTCCTCGAGGCGCTGCGGTGTTTCTGTTGCTACGGAGCTCCGATCGTCCATCCGGTCACCCACCGGCTCGAGGGCGTCATCGACGTCTCCGGCCCCGTGGCCGACGCGACCACGCTGCTCGGGCCCTTCCTGATGCGTGCGGCCCGCGACATCGAAGAACGTCTGCTCGAAGGATCACGGGTGGCGGAGAAGCAGCTCCTCGCCGAATTCCAGGCCCACGCAAACCACCGAAGGTACGCGGTGGTCGCCCTCAGCGAGAATCTGGTGCTGACAAACTCCGCAGCGGTCGACCTCGTCAAGGGAACCGACCACGTCGCCCTGCGTGCCATCGCAGCCGATCTTCCCGGGACCGCGCCGGTCGAATGCTCGCTCACCCTCTCCTCCGGTGCCGAAGTGTCCGTCCGGGCCAGGGCCGTCGCCGGCAGTCACGGTGGCGCGCTCTTCGAGATCACCGAAGAAGCCAGAACCAGCATGCCCGGGCCCACCTGGACCCGCACCGCACCCGCGGTCAGCACACCGGAGAATGAACCGACTCCGACCGGCCTGTCCCGGACCATCTTGATCACCGGGGAGCCGGGGACCGGCAGAACCACCACCGCGCGGACGATCGGCGGCGCAGGGTGCACGGTCTTCGACGCCGCCGAGGCGATCGGGGACGAACAGCAATGGTTCCTTGACGTGCGCTCAGCTTTGCGCGAGGACGGCCGCTCGGTCGTGATCGACAACATCGACGCTGTCAGTGCGTGGTTGGCCGGTCAGCTCGCCGGACCGGTGCGGGTCAGCCGCAACCAGGTCGTCATGACCAGCGCACCGCTCGGTGAATTGAGCACACCACACCGCGCTCTCGCGTCACTGGCCCTGACCCGGCACGAGCTGCAACCGCTGCGCACCTACCCGCACAAGCTTGCCTCAGTCGCCAAGTCCGTTCTGGCGGAACTACTTCCCGAATCCACCGTCGAGCTCGCCCCCTCGGCCCTCCAACTTCTCGCCGCGCAACCGTGGCCGGGCAACATCCGCGAACTGCGAGCCGTTCTCGAGTATGGCGCCCGCGGCCGAGAACGCGGAATGATCATCGAACACGATCTCCCCGGCACGGTGCGAATGAACACCAGCACTGCCCGGACACTGACCTTGATGGAAACCGCTGAAAGGGACGCGATCGTCGCCGCACTGCGCACGTCCAACGGCAACAGAGCCGCTGCCGCAGCAGAACTCGGCATCGGACGGACGACGCTCTATGACCGTCTGCGCCGGTACGGAATCGCGGAGTCGGTGCCGCGGCCGGGTGTTCGTAATCGGAACAGTTGAACCGTCCCTGATCGACAAATGTGAGTGGGGCCACTCCAGTGGGGAGTCAGCCTTACTCGCAAAGGACGAATCTGGTGACCGTTCACACCCAGCCCCGAGTCAACCTCGACACGCAGTTCCCGATGACGATCGGCGGTGACCCCGTCACCACCGCCGACACCGCGCCGGTCTACAACCCGGCAACCAAGGACATCATCGCCCAGGTGCCGGTCGCCTCGCGCGCCGACCTCGACGCCGCCGTAGCGGCCGCGAAGACCGCGTTCGTCACCTGGTCCGCGACACCACTCGAGGAGCGGCAGGCGATCGTGGCGGCGATCGGTGACCGACTCGAGGCACACGCCGAGGAATTCCTCGCACTGCTGACCGCCGAACAGGGCAAACCGCGGCCGATGGCGGAGTGGGAGGTGTACGGGTCCGTCGCGTGGTTCCGGGAGATCGCCACCCAATCGCTGGACGAGGAGATCCTCGTCGACGACTCCGAACGCCGGGTCATCAGCCGCCACACACCGCTCGGCGTGGTCGGCGCGATCGTGCCGTGGAACTTCCCGATCCTGTTGGCGGTGTGGAAGATCGCGCCGGCCTTGGTCGCCGGCAACACGATCATCGTCAAGCCCTCACCGTTCACCCCGCTGTGCGACCTCAAGCTCGTCGAACTCGTCCAGGACCTACTTCCCCCCGGTGTGCTCAGCGCGGTCAGCGGCGACGACGACCTCGGCAAGTGGATGACCAATCATCCCGACATCGCGAAGATCGCCTTCACCGGCAGCACCGAGACCGGGCGCCATGTGATGAGCTCGGCCGCCGGCACGTTGAAGCGGATCACCCTCGAACTGGGCGGCAACGACCCGGCGATCGTGCTCGCCGACGTCGACCCCGTCAAGGTGGCGCCGCAGATCTTCTGGGCCGCCTTCCAGAACAACGCCCAGTTCTGCAATGCCGCCAAACGCATCTACATTCACGACAGCGTGTACGACGCCGTGCGTGACGAGTTGGTCAAGTACGCGCGGACGGTCAAGGTCGGCAACGGAGCCGATGCCGACACCCAGCTCGGCCCGATCCAGAACCTGCAGCAGTACGAAAAGGTCGGCGAATACTTCGACGACTGCGCCGCGAACGGATACACCTTCGCGCTCGGCGGCGAGATCGACCCGAACGCCGGCGGTTGGTTCGTGCCCGTCACCCTGGTCGACAACCCGCCCGAGGACTCCCGCCTCGTCGCCGAGGAGCCCTTCGGTCCCATCCTGCCGCTGCTGCGCTGGACGGACGAGGCCGACGTGATCGCCCGGGCCAACGACACCATCTGGGGCCTCGGCGCAACGGTCTGGGGTCAGGACCTCGAGGCGATCGAGCGGATCGGACGTCGCCTTGAGGCCGGCACCGTCTGGCTCAACGAAGTGCACCAGTACTCCCCCCATCAGGTGTTCGGCGGCCACAAGCAATCTGGTATCGGTGCCGAGAACTCCCTGCACGGGCTCGCCGAATACACCAACAACCAGACCATCACCCTCAACAAGGCGCGGAACGTCGTCTCCTGACCCGCATCCGGCCGTTCCTGCACCGATGACCCGCCCCACCAAGAAAGAAACACATCGATGGATACCACCGCTGCTGTTCTGCGCTCCTCCGACCGCCCGCTCACGCTGGAAAAACTGCACATCGACGACCTGCGCCCGCACGAGGTGCTGGTGCGGGTCGTCGGCTCGGGAATCTGCCACACCGATCTGGGTGTTATCGCAGGCCATGGACCCGATCAGTCGCCGATCGTGTTGGGGCACGAAGGTTCCGGCATCGTCGACGCAGTCGGATCCGAGGTCACCACCGTCGCCCCGGGCGATCACGTGGTGCTGTCCTACAACTTCTGCGGCGTGTGCGACAACTGCGTCGAACACAATGTGCCGATGCATTGCCGGCAGTTCGTCGAGCTCAACCTGGTCGGGGCCCGTATCGATGGCACCACCGCACTGGCCCACGGCAACGAACCGATCCGTGGCCACTTCTTCGGACAGTCGTCCTGGGCGGCCCACGCCGTCGCCAACGAGCAGAACTGCGTGAAAGTCCCCCGCAACCTGCCCCTGGAACTGCTCGGCCCGCTCGGGTGCGGCATCCAGACCGGCGCCGGCGCAGTCCTGAACACCCTGCGGCCCGAGACCGGCTCCTCGATCGTCATCTTCGGGGTCGGCTCGGTGGGCCTGGCCGCGCTGCTCGCCGCGGTGGCCGCCGACTGCGGCACCATCATCGCCGTCGACATCCAGCAGTCCCGCCTCGAGCAGGCAACCAAGCTCGGCGCCACCCACACGATCAACTCGGCCACCGAGGATGTCGCCGCCCGGGTCCGTGACATCACCGGCGGCGGCGCCCAATATTCGGTCGACTGCATCGCCCTGCCGGCGGTACTGCGGAGCGCTCTCGAATGCCTGCAGTCCCCCGGTGTCTGCGCCACCGTCGGTTTCCAGGGCATGTCCAACGAGATCACGATCGATCAAGGGCACCTGCTGTTCGGCCGCACCCTGGTCGGCGTCATCGAGGGCGACGCCATCCCCGCCGAGTTCGTCACCCGCATGATCGAGCTGTATCAGGCCGGGCGGTTCCCGTTCGACGAACTGATCACCACCTTCCCCTTCGAACGAATCAACGACGCCCTCGACGCAGTCCACCGCGGCGAGGTCACCAAGGCCGTCTTGACGTTCGACACCTACTCCCGCGAAACCGAAACCGAAACCGAAAGCGCAGAGCAGTGAGTGATCTCCACCCCGCGGCCCTTCCCTCGGTCAGCCCCGGTCAGATTCTCCCGTTCGCTGCCGCCCGCCACCCCGACAAGGTCGGGTTGGTGGTCGGCGACCGCAGGCTGACCTACCGAGAACTCGACCACCTCTCCGACGGGGTCGCCGCAGCCCTGCTAGCCCGCGATATCGGGCCCGGAGATGTCGTTTCGCTGTACGGCCAGAACAGTTGGGAATGGATCGTCAGCTACCACGGCGCCCTCAAAGCCGGTGCGGTGGTGAACCCGGTGAATGTGATGCTCACAGGCCCCGAACTGTCCTACGTCCTCGGCGATTGCGGTGCGAAGGCGGTGTTCGCCGGGTCCGCACAGGCGGACACCGTAGAAGGTGCGCTCCAGGCTGTGGCGTCGGTCGAACTGTTCTGCGTCCTCAACGGTCCCAGTGCGGCACCCGAGAACGCCGTCTCGTGGGCAGAGTTCCTGGATTCGGCCAGTCACACGTCGCCCACACCGGCACAGAAGGTGACACCGAAAGACCTGTGCTGCATCGGGTACACCTCCGGGACCACCGGACACCCGAAGGGCGCCATGCAGACGCACCAGGCGGTACTGCTCAACTGCGCCCTGACGGCGACCATGCACGGTCGCCGCGACGACGACATCGTGGTCACCGCCCTTCCCGCCGCGCACGTCTACGGCAACGTCGCCATTAACAGCACCTTCCTGGCCGGCGGAACCGTCGTGTTGATGGAACGGTTCGACGCAGCTCACGCTCTACGTCTGATCGCCGATGAGAGCGCCACGATGTTCGAGGGTGTCCCCGCGATGTACTCGATGATGCTGGCCGACCCCTCGTTCAACAGGGCCGAGTTGTCGAGTCTGCGCAAAAGCACCATCGGCGGGCAGACCTTCAGCCCGAGCCTGGCCGAACGCTGGCAGGCCAGTGTCGCCGGGCCGATGCTCGAACTCTGGGGCATGACCGAGATCGCCGGCCTCGGCGCCACCCACTCCGTTTACGCTCCTCCCGTACCGGGGTCGATCGGAGTTTCCTTGCCAGGTATCGAGATCAAGATCGGTCCCATCGACGGCAGCTTGAGTGAAGTGCCCGTCGGCACGC
Source organism: Rhodococcus sp. NPDC057014 (assembly GCF_042673295.1). Lineage (NCBI taxonomy): Bacteria > Bacillati > Actinomycetota > Actinomycetes > Mycobacteriales > Nocardiaceae > Rhodococcus > Rhodococcus sp. NPDC057014. The sequence goes on along the minus strand of NZ_JBHUSF010000019.1, from coordinate 15,845 downwards.
CAGGTGAACTCATGGTGCGCGGGCCGCTGGTAATGCTCGGGTATTACGGTCGCCCAGATGCGACCGCGGAGGTCCTCAGTCCGGACGGGTGGCTCCGCACCGGTGATGTCGCGTACGTGGACGACACCGGCCATTTCTTCGTCGTCGACCGACTCAAGGACATGATCCTCACCGCCGGCTACAACGTGTACCCGGCCGAGATCGAACGCGTCATCAGCTCGCATCCCCAGGTGACGATGGTCGCAGTCGGCAAACGCCCGGACGAGGTGAAAGGGGAAGTCGCGGTGGCCTACATCGTCGCCACACCCGACACCGACGTCGATGACGCATCGATCTTGGAACACTGCCGACAGCACCTCGCCGCCTACAAACGGCCCCGCGAAGTCGTCTTCGTCGACGCCCTCCCCACGACATCATCCGGAAAGCTGATGCGCCGCAAACTCACAGAACTCCATCCCACCCACGCCCGGTAGAGCCGCTTCACGATAGAACGATGTCCAGTCGCCCCACATCGGACACCCTCGAACATCTTTTGCCGACATCGACCACGCCGAGATCGAAACTGCTTGTTGCTTCACCGTGGCCTCTCATTTCAGACACCACTCGAGGCACTCAGCGTCTTCATGCGCGGTGAGACGAATTCCGGCTCAGCAGAGGTCTCATCGCGCGTCACTTCGAAAAGAGTTGCATACAAGCCTGATCAGCATCACCAGATCAGTGCTTGATGCGGCAAGAGAACAGTGATGAACCAACGGATGTCGTTGAACGAGCGGCACTCCGATTTCGAAACCGCAAAGGGGTGAAAGCACATCCACATTGAACGCGTCCCGCACATTCAGGGCACGGTGCACCGATCCCTCGTGAGCTCGGCTGCCCGTCGCTGCGACCGAGCACGGGAGATTGCCTCATTGAAACCCTCGCGGCGTGCCTCGTACCTGCGGTCGCGGCGCAACTTCAGCCGCGAACCCTATTCGGACGGCGTAGCCAGATAGCCCCACCCCTCCCACATCTGCCGAAACCCGGCAAGGAGACACAGTGGTAATTCGACGCTCCTCGAAAATACTTATCGCGATAGGGATGCTGCTCTTCCTAGCGGCGGCCGCAATCCGGTTCGTCTTGGTCCCCCTAGCAACGAGGCTTCCCGGCGACCTCGACAGCACAGCTCAGTACGAAGGCACCGCAAATCTGCTCAACCCTGACGCACTGCAGGTCGGGGACCTCGCCAACGCGATCGCAACCGGGGTACCCATCACTATCGATCGGCACGTGTACGTGTGGAGCACATCCGGCGACACCGCCATCACGCACGACGACACGACAGTGCACACCCCCGCAGGATCGATTCCCAACAACCACACGTACGCCTTGAACCGGTCGACGTTGGACAGGGCACCGTCTACCGACCGGGCGGTTGAATCACACTCAGGTCTGACGATCTCGCTTCCGTTGCACTCTTCCCCCTCGTCCGGCTATCGGTACTACGACTCGGCCACCCGAACGACGGTTCCGATGACGTTCGTCGACAGCGGAGAGGTCGCCGGACGCACCACCTATAACTACGCGATTGCGGCCCAGGGCGCTCTGCAAGACCCTGCCATAGCAGAAACGCTCCCGAAAGCACTTCCGAAATCGCTGCTCAGATCCCTGACACCCCTGTTACCTGAGCAAACCCGAGTGAGCGTTACCGCCGCACTCGAGCAGCTTGCAGATCCGGTATCGCTGACATACGACGCAGACACCCAGGCAACCCTTGCCGCGGACACAGTCACCGGCACCCCGGTCAACGGCTCGCTTAAACAGCAGATCATTGCCAACATCGATCTCAACGGTCGCCCCGTCCCACTGATGCCGGTGATGTCGATCGACGCCAAGCTCACCCAGGCCTCGGTTACAGAGGCGGCCGCCGCGGCCTCCTCCGCGAGCACGATGCTGTCGCTTGTCGAAAAAATACATTCCCCTCGGTCTGCTCGTCATCGGCGCAGCATGCATTGTGCTGGCCGTTATCCGACGCCGGCCCACACCGGCCGCAGATGTGGAGCCCGTCGATGAGGAAGTAGCCACTCGCACCTGAGCCCGACGACGTAGCAGAACGCGACAAACTGGCGTGATGTCCGTACGGATGTCACTTCGTGCATGAGGATGAAATGAACGACCAAGAACAACGCATGCTTGAGTACACAACCCGGTGGATCGACTACGGCGGCGGGGATGATGAGATCCTGGCGGAATTCGGGCTCACTCCGGAAGAGTTCTACTGCCGACTACTCCACCTGGTGTCCACTCGGTGGGTCGGCGGTCCGGACGCAAACGTCCGTAGGCATCTGGGCCGGTTTTCCTCGAAGAAGGTAGCTGCTTACGCGGCAATGCGTTCCACTCCTGGCCGGTAAATTGCCCGCGCGATTCGGTCCCGGTGCAACTGTTGGAGCACCCGGACCGAGCGCTACGTCGGACACTCGGCACCTTCCTGCCCGCGCGGATTCCCGCGCTGATAGCCACGCCGTCCGTTCAGCAGTCGAGAGAAATTGCATCAGTCGCCAAGCCTGGCGTGCGGCAACAAGCCGGAGATCGAACCCAGTCGCTACCCGGCGGCGAGCGGTTCGCAGTTGCCGACATAGAAATGAATCGGGTATCGACAGCCACCAAGCGAACAGTGCGGTACACACACCAGGCCCGCGCCGAATCCGGCCAGCCGCTGAAGACCCTCCTCGCGAAAAGCCCCGACCGTGCTCGCTGCCTGTCCTCGCCGCAGGTCCAGACCCCTTATCTCCACACGAGGACTGCTCTGGCCCGGCTTCCGCGTTGGACAACGTCACTGACACGACCCGCACGGAGACCGACGATTTTCGATCATTGGACAGGTTATTTGGCACACCGACCCGGCATTCCAGCGGCAACGCCGTGGACAACTTCCGATTGGACATCCTCGGTGTCTCTTCACACGGGGATGGATCCCAGCTCGCCGTGGCGGCTTCCGCGAACTGCGACATCTGGCAGGCGGCGTACGAAATTGCGGTCCTGGCCGAGCGGGTCGGCTCGGAAGTCGAGGCGTTGCCTACCACCGGTGTTCGCCCCTCGCTTGGACAGATTCGTGCTAGTCGCAGCTCGTGACCGGTGATGAGGGTATTGCGCCGCTCATGCGAGATCGTCACCACCGCGAGGGCTGTCGAGGCGGGGGTCGCGGATAAATATGCCGTCGAGGACGATTTCGTACGCCGCGTGTATCCGCGCCTGGGTCTCGGGACTGTCGATCCGTTCGCCGCGTGCGACGACTTGGTAGTAGGAGACACCGGCGATGAGGTCGAAGCACGCCTCCACGTCCAGGTCTGGCCGAAGCATCCGCCGGTCGATGCCCGCACGCAATGCCTCTTCGAGTACGACTCGCCGGCGGGTGGTGTGTGACTGCCAGTACACCTTCTGGAGGGTGGGATCGGTCATGGCGAGCCGGATCCGGTGGCGAAACCGCTCGTGCGGATAGTCGGCGACCTCACCGCTGGTCGCCGCTCCGGTGAGGAAGTCGAGGATCGCTTGGCGGAGGTCCCCATCGGTCGGAATCGGCGGGTGGTCGATCATGCCGACGTCGAGAGCTGCGGCAATGAGGTGGTTCAGTGATGTCCAGCGCCGATAGATGGCGGCGCGACCGACGCCGCTTCGCTCGACGATGTGCGCCGCGGTGACGGGTGTGCCCATGTCTATGAGCTCGAGGACCGCGTGGAGGATCTGCCCGTCGATCTCCTCGTGGCGTGGGCGCCCGGGGCCGCGCCCGCGGTGGTTCTCGCGCGGAGCGGGCGCGGGCGCGGCATCGTCGAGCGTCGTCATGCGGTGAGTGCCCGCTCACGCAGCCGTGCGATCGTTGCGTCATTGAGGCCGGCGGCGCGAAGCGGGGTAAGCGGATCGCCGTGGCGCGCTCGTAATTCGTTGAGCAGGATGTGCATTGAGACATCCATGGGTTCGTTCGGAAATTGCGTCGTGCCATCCCAGTTAACGCCGAGTCGCTGCATGAGTAGCGAGGTTCTGGGGCGCAGGCGTTCCAGGACGGCGGCCATGTTCGCATCGGTACGGGCGTAGTCGGTGACGATGTGTTCGTCGGTGGCGCCGAGCGCGAGGAGAAGCGCAGCAGCAAGGACACCGGTGCGGTCGCGTCCGGCGGCGCAGTGAAAGGCCGTTGCGCCCGGTGTCAGGGCGATGATCGACAGTGCGCTCGCTAGCTGTGGTGCTGCAGTTTCGAACAGGCGGACATACAACTCCCCGATCGCCGCGTACTCGAGCACGAACGCGCGCTCGTCGGACGTGGGGAGATCGGAATGGACGCTCGCCACGAGTGACAGGTGATGATACGAAACTCGGTGCTCTGCGAGGGGGCCACGTCCGGTGATCGCGACCTCGTCGTTGGTGCGGAGGTCGATGACAGCGGAGAGGCCGCCGTTCACGAGTTCGCGTGCCGCCTCCTCCGTGACGAGGGAGAGGTCGTCGGCGCGGATCGCCAACCCCGTGCGCAGTGTGCCTCCGGCGATCGGGATGCCGCCAAGATCACGCAGATTGACGGGGACGGTCGGGACGATGTCAACGGTCATGGTTAGGTGATTTTCCTTCGGATGAGTGCGCTGCACTGGTCGATCACCGTGACGAGCGCGATTATGCAGATGATGATGGCGCTGAGATGTCCGTAGTCGTACATCCGCATCGCCGTGGTGAGTTCGAGTCCGATGCCGCCGGCACCGACGAGCCCGAGAATGGTGGCTCCACGCACATTGCCCTCGAAGAGCAGCAGTGTGTACGACACGAGTACGGGGGCGGCTTGTGGCAGAATCCCGTAGCTGATTACCTGGCGTTTCGAAGCGCCCACTGCCTGCATCGCGATGACGGGGCCGCGGTCCACGGACTCCATGGCCTCGGCATAGATCTTGCCGATCGAGCCGACCGACCCGAGCGTCATTGCGAGGATGCCCGCAAAGGGTCCGAGACCAACCGCCGAGACGAACATCAGGGCAAACACGAGGTCGGGGATCGATCGGATCACATTCATTGCCCACCGTGTGGGGTAGTACAGCCATGGGGGTGCGATGTTCGAGGAAGCCGCGAGCGCGGCGAGCAACGACAGTCCAGCACCGAGAACTGTTCCGACCACGGCCATCTGAAGTGTTTCGACCAGCAGTTCGACGATGGTCCCGAGCTTCGCGAAGTCGGGCGGGAACAACCGCGACAGGAACTCGCCCATGTTGATCGAGCCTTCGGCGAGCATGGTGAAGTTGAACTCGGCTCCCGCAAATGACCAGAGCAGTACGACCAGCGCTACCGGAACACCGGCGAGGAAGCGCGTCCGCGGGATGGAGAACGCGCGCTCGAGGCGTCGACGTTCGGCGGGATCGAGTACGTCGGGCGCCCGCCCCGTCCGCCGGCCTGCGGCGGGAGACAGGTCAGGTGAGGTCGCGGTCATCGCGGGTCCTCCTCGTGGTACAGCACGGACAGCTTGTCTGCATCGAGGTCGGCGGTGGGTGCTGAGATGAGCATTTCGCCGCCCCGGAGTCCGATGATGCGATCGCTGTGCGTGAGCGCGAGTGGAAGCACATGCAGACTGACCAGCACCGGGATGGCGTGCTCGCTGGCGATGTCGCGCAGAAGTCCGAGAACGGAGTCGGCGAGCTTCGGATCAAGAGACGAGACGGGCTCATCGGCGAGGATCACGCGAGGTGATTGCATGAGGGCGCGAGCGATCGCAACGCGCTGCTGTTGGCCGCCGCTCAGCGTGCGCGCCTGGCTCTTTGCCTTGTGTGACAGGCCGACCCGGTCGAGGTAGTGCAGTGCGAGGGTGCGGTGCTCGCTGGTGAATCCGCCGACCAGGTTGAGCGGGCCGGCACGGTGTAGTGCACCGGTCAGCACGTTGTTCAGCACGCTCATCCGCGGGATGAGGTTGAACTGTTGGAATATCTGTCCCACCTTCGCGCGCAGTCGCCGCAGTTCACCCGCCCGCAGAGCGGTGAGATCGTGACCTGCGATCTGTGCGACGCCACCGGTGACAGGGGCAAAGCCCGTCAGGCTCTTCATGAGCGTTGACTTTCCCGATCCTGACGACCCCAGCAATGCCACCATCTCACCCGGGTGGATATCGAGATTGACGCCGCGCAGAATCGTGTGCTCGCCGTAGGCGACCTGCAGATCACGTACCGTCACGACGGGTGCCACAGCGGTAGGTCCTACCGGAACGGGCTCCAGCACCGGGATGGCTGGCATACCACTCACTTGAGGTCTCCCAGGTCCACACCGGCAACCGCGGCGATGTCGACGAAGGGGCCGAACACCGCGGGATCGGGATCCGCCATCATGGGGTGGCCGACGGTCCCGGACGCCATGGCACCGAGTGCCTCCCTATTTTCCTCCGCGAACACCTTCGGAAGCGCCTCCTGCAGCGACACGCGTGTGGGTTCGTCGAGCGATTGCCTCGCCAGCACGGTGGCCATCACCGGCATCGAAGGACTTTCCCCGATTGCGCGCCACTCCCCCGCTGCGAACGGGAACGCCGGCGCTGCGCGCTGCGTCAGCACGATCGCTGTACATGCCGCATCGACCTGCCCCTGACGAAGGGCCGCGAAGCTTCCCTCGTGCCCGCCCGAGAACACGGACTCAAAATCCTCCCCCTGTTCAAGGCCGGCTTCATGAAGCATGTACACGGGCATGAAGTACCCGCTGCTCGACGCCTGATCCGCGAAGGCGATCGTCTTGCCGCGAAGATCATCCACTGTCTGCACCGGCGAATCATCGAGCACGACGCACGTCGATACCGGATCACCGTTGCCTTCCCAGGCCACGAGCGCGTCGACGTCGCCGGTGTTCACCGCAAGGGCCGAAGGAAACCCACTCATGAACCCGATATCGACATGGTCGGATCTGATCGCCTCGACCACGCTGAGATAGTCCGGCACATCGACGATCTCGACCTCCCGGCCAGTCTCCTTCTCGAGCAGCTCACCGAGGACCTCAATCGGGTTGGCGGTCGTCGGGTCATCACCGAGTGGGAGTGTCGCAATCGTGATAGGCGCGACGGCGGAATTCTCGCTGCCGGTGCCGGAAACCTGACAGCCGGAAAGTGCGAGTAGGGCGGTGAGACCCAGTATGCCCATGGGCACGGCATGAATACGCATGATGTCCTTCGTTGAGGGGCAAAGCTCCGTGTGACACGGACACCGGGATTCAATCCTCAACAGGTGACGTCGAAATACGAGAACGCGGTACCTCAAATCGAACGCCAGGTGAACGCTCGATTACCGGATCAGTTGATGCCGGGCGGCGCCTCCGTGGACGCGGCACTGCGGTTCTCGACTTCTGGTTAGGATCGCGGGCCTAATCGAGCGTTTTCTACGACTCTGAGTTTCAGATATTTCTGCTTGGTGTGTTCGTTGTCTCGCCCGCGGACTCCGGGCGGTTCGCCGCACGGCACGCCGCCGAAGCCGCGGTCGACACCGTCACCGAATCAGGGCTACCTCAACGTGTCCCCGGTCACCGCTAGGTCGCCGGGCGCGTGGCCGGTGCAGGTCCACCGCGTCGACGTGATCGTTCTTCTCCTCAACCGTGGCCGATCTGGTTCCGTTTCCAGCTCCCGCCCGTCAATCCGTACACGCGGTTCTCCCGCAACGGCAACGGCCGATACGCTCCTTCCCGCAACTGCGCAGCCAACTCGTCGAGCAGCCGCTCGATCCCGTACTGCTCGACCTCGGCCAGAGTGGTCTTGTCGGCACCCGGTGCGCCGTTGTTGGCACGCACCGCCACCCACGCCCGCCACAGAACGTCTCTGCGGAAGACGTTGTCCCGTAACGAATGGAACCGTCGCCGGGGATCGGCCTTGGCCGCCCGGTAAAGCGCATGATGAGGATCTCGAACCGGGTCCAACCCGGACCCCACCGTGGCGGAACTAGCCATCACCGGCACTCACCAGGCCCCTCTCAACGAACACGACACATCGACGGAGCAGCGGCCCTTCCCTCACCGACGGTTCTGTAGTCCGCTCGGCTCGATCGGTACTACGACCGCCTCCGACTCCCTCCCGACAGGCCACCCATTTCCCGAGGTCATCGGTTATAGGGCACCACCCTCCGGCGACATATTTCCGCAGGTCGCCGGGCCGGGGAGGCCTCACCAGTTCCCGCCGTCACTATCCGAACGTTCCGCACCCCATACGCCGGGGAGTTCTTCGACGCCTGCACATTCAGGTCTTCAGCGTCTTCCATGGCCTTCACCGTGATGCTGCCGGCTCGGCACTCCCTGTGCCCACCCGAAGGCGGGTAGTTAACGACGCCGCAGGCTTCGCTTCATGCTACGGACCGATCGGTTGCTCCCCCTTTGAAGGGCTCTCGACACTGGGCTTCGACCCCGCCGGTTTCCCACGAAGCCGCCAGTCTGCTACCGGGCCCCCTGACAGTTACCCGGACCGGACTCACACCGGCAAGCGACGACGAGCTTACGAACACAGGTCACCTACACAAGGTCACCTCCATTCCCTGGTCGCGCAACAAAGTACTACTAGTGTCGTACGCCATAAATTCGTGCTTTAACTTGATATCCTGAGGCATGCCTCGAACCGGACGCCCGAAGGCTGAGTTGATGTTGACCGATAACGAACGCGAACAACTCGTTCGATGGTCGCGGCGAGCGAAAACCCCACAATCGTTGGCACTGAGGTCGCGGATCGTGTTGGCCTGCGGAGCCGGGGATGACAAACAAGCAAGTTGCGGCAGACCTAGGGATATCCGCCAACACGGTCAACAAATGGCGCGGGCGCTTCGTCGACCGACGCCTCGACGGCTTGGTCGACGAACCTCGACCGGGTCGTCCGCCCTCGATCTTGCTGGACCGGGTCGAAGACGTGGTTACCGCGACACTGGAAACCTCCCCGGCCAATGCGACGCACTGGTCGCGTACCTTGATGGCCAAGCGCACCGGCCTGTCACCGTCGACGATCGGCCGGATCTGGCGCAAGTTCGAACTCAAACCGCATCTGACCGACGGTTTCAAGCTGTCCACGGATCCGCAGTTCGTGGACAAGGTCGTCGATGTTGTTGGCCTTTACCATAATCCGCCCGAGCGTGCCGTCGTCCTGTGCGTGGACGAGAAGAGCCAGATGCAGGCATTGAACCGTTCCCAGCCGGTGCTGCCGATGATGCCCGGCATGCCGGAACGGCGCAGTCATGACTACGCCCGCAGCGGCGTCGCCAGCCTGTTCGCGGCGTTCAACATCGCCGACGGCACGGTGATCTCCGAGCTTCATCGACGTCACCGGGCCGTGGAGTTCAAGAAGTTCCTCACCGCGATCGACAAGGCCGTCCCCGACGAGTTGGACGTGCATCTCGTCTGCGACAACCTGGCCACCCACAAGACGCCGGCAGTGGGCGACTGGTTGGCCAAGCACCCACGTTTTCACGTCCACTTCACCCCGACCGGGTCCTCGTGGATCAATCAGGTCGAGCGATGGTTCGCATTCCTGACCGATCAGCTGCTCCGCAGTGGTGTACACAAAAGCGTTGCAGCACTGGAGAAAGAGTTCGCAACTGGGTCAAGACCTGGAACGATGACCCGAAGCCGTTCGTCTGGCACAAGACCGCCGAGGAGATCCTCGATTCCCTCGCCAAATATATCTCACGAATTTCTGACGCGGGACACTAGTGTGCGCCGCAGGGGCACTTCTCACCCGGTGGTAATGGGTAGCGGCTGAACCATTTCATCTGATCTGGGTTGAACATTTGCATTCCGGCTCATTGAATGTTGCAAAACATACTAAGCTGCAACATATTTCGCCGCTCGATTCCAATGGTAATCACTTCCGGCGTGTCGGCAGATCCTGTTCTTGTTGCCGACTCGACTCATCGTTGTGTGGGTCCGGCGAGTTGTTCGAGCATGTAGTGGGCAGCGTGGTCGACCTTACTGCGCCACGCTGCTAATGCGGCGTCGACGTCGTGTGCGTGGATTGCGTCGAGGAGCCGGCGCCCGCCTTCGACGATGTCGTCCTTGGGATATTGGTAGTTCAAGCCCATCGTGGTCACGAACAGCCGGACTTGCAGGGTGAGGCGTACGAACATCGCCTCCGTTCTCGGCATGTGCGCGGCCCTGGCCAGTTCGTCTTGCAGATCGAGGTCGATGAATCCTGTGATGAGACTGGTGCCCTCGGCTGCGTGGCGAACGACTTCGTCGTGGAGGGCATCGAGGCGGTGGGGAAGTGGTTCGTCGCTGGCGGCGAGCCTGCGGATCAGGGTGGTGCCGAGGAATGCCCGGGCGGTGTAGGTCTCCGACACATCGCGTTCGGTAGGGGCAGGGATCCAGGAGCGCCCGCTGTCGTCCTGGTTGATCAGTCCTTCGTCGGCGAGCTGCTTGAGCGCGTCGGCGACGGCACTGCGGGGCAGTTGCACGCGGGTGGCGAGCTTGCGCTCGGCGATCTTGCCGCCGGCGTGAAGTGTTCCGTCGGCCATGCTCTCATACAGGCCGCGGACGACGGCAGACTGTGCCGGTAACGCCCCCTCTTCTCGTGTGACAATTTGAGTCAATGAACCGAAAATCGGGACAATGCGGGACCAGGTGAATGGCCCCTCCGGTTGGCGATACCACGACCGGATGCGTCGTTGGACTTCGAGGAGTTCGGGCAGTTGGCGGGTGTCGATGTTGTCGGCGAGTGAGTGCAGCTGCGCAAGCCACAGGTCGTGGGAAACAACGACCGCGTCGATCCGGGGATTGCGGGAGAGCCACCGTTCCGCTGCGGCGTCGGGGGTGAAATCCAGAAACAGGGTAATGCTGCGATCGGTCGGAGCGCCGTCGATCGCCCGGCGAAAGAGTGTGGTGGTTGCCTCGGTCGGCGCGAGGCGGTGGGTGCCTTTCTCGCCGGCGAGGGCCGCGCACAGCACCGTCTCGAGGGGATCGGTGACAGAGGTGGATGGCGACCGGCGCCGCCGGTGTGCCCCCCGGGTCTCGGCGGGCGCGTAGAAGCCGAGGATGCGGCGATGGGGGTCGATGTGGACGAACGCCAGCAGCGCGCTCTGGTCGGCCAGCATCGGCGCGTCGCCTGGTCGGGCCGGCGGGAACGTTTGTCGCCGAATCCGGCTGACCATCGTCTGACTGATCCCGGTGGCCTCGGCGACCGAACGGGTCGTCCACTTCCCGGCGGGCGGTTCGAGCAGCGACGTGGTCAAGATCTCGTGCATGACCTCCCCCGGATACCGCGGTCGTCCCGGGCGCTGGGCATCGTCGAGCCCGGCCAGTCCGTCGTCCTGAAACCGCCGCTTCCACCGCATCGCGGTACGAAAGCTCACCCCGGTGCGGCGCGCTGCTTCGGCGACGCTGACCTCGGTGCAGGCGAGCACGATCTCCGCTCGCAAAGCCTGGTTGCGTGTCGACTGCGCTGCCACCGCCATCCGGGTCAGCGTTGCGCGATCCCGATCGGTGATCTGCAGAAGGCTGTTCGGCATCGTCACACTATAGGACTTGATTTATGACTCATCAATGTCGATTTCGTGCGCGCATCGCGCGCAATGTGAGTTGAGCGACACATACTCGTGGCCATCAACTGCACGACCCCGCGTACCTCGGTAGGTGGCCGAAGACCTCCGGTGCTTCCCCCGTACGGAGATCGCGAATTAGTCCTCGGAGGTTCGACGTTCATCTCAACGCTGTGCCGCACAGATGTGGGTCCGGCTCCCACCGATAGGTGAGGGCACAGCTCACACGCCTCAATCGGCGACCGCGGACGCTCCGTCGCTCGGCCCTTTTAGCGAAACCCCGACTTTCCCCTGGCTTATCGAGGAGATCACCTTGACTACCAATGCGCTCGACGACTCGCCCTTGACGCCCTTCCACAAACGGCTGGCGTTGTTTTCGTCCGGTGGACCGTTCCTCGACGGCTACGTGCTCAGCATCATCGGCGTCGCGATGGTCCAGCTCACCCCACATCTGGACCTGTCCACCTCGGCACAGGGATTGATCGGTGCCTCCTCGCTCGTCGGAATCCTCCTCGGCGCCTTCGCCGGTGGCTGGCTGACCGACCGTTTCGGTCGACAGGTGCTGTTCACCCTCGACTTGGGCATGATCATCGTCTGTTCGATCGCCCAGTTCTTCGTCGAGGACGCGGTCTGGCTGTTCGTGTTGCGGTTGTTGATCGGCATGGCAGTCGGCGCCGACTATCCCATCGCGACCTCACTGCTCGCCGAGTTCGCCCCCCGCCGCTACCGCGGGCCCCTCATCGGATTCTTCACCACCATGTGGTTCGTCGGTGCCGCCGTCGCCTATATCGTGGGCGAGCTGTTGCTCAGTGTCGACGAGAACGGCTGGCGATGGATGCTCGCCAGCGCCGCGGTGCCGGGGATCATCATCGTCCTCGCCCGATTCGGAACACCGGAATCCCCCCGCTGGCTGCTCAAGCGAGGCCGCATCGAAGAGGCAAATGCCGCCCTGGCGAAGGTCTTCGGGCCGGGGGTGACCGTCGACGACCTTCCGGACGAAGAAACCGGGGAGAACCTGAAAGTGAGCGCCCTGATCCGCGGCGGCTACTTCAAGCGGATGATGTTCGTGACGACATTCTGGACATGCTCGATCATCCCGCTGTTCGCGGTCTACGCCTTCGCGCCGGCCATCCTGTCCGCCCTCAACCTCGAAGGTGACCTCGCCCACCTCGGCTCTGCCGTCATCACCATCATGTTCATGATCGGCTGCGTGGCCGCCGTCCTAGTGGTCAATCGAATAGGCCGCCGCCCCTTGCTGATTCACAGCTTCGTCTGGTCCGGACTCGCTCTGCTCGGGCTCGGGGCCTTCCCGAATGCCTCCACCGCGGTGGTACTCGTACTCTTCAGCGCGTACGCCGTCCTCATCGGTGGGGCCCAAATTCTGCAATGGGTGTACCCGAACGAACTCTTCCCCACCGAGGTGCGAGGCTCGGCCGTCGGTCTGGCCTCGTCGCTGAGCCGGATCGGGGCCGCAGTCGGAACCTATCTGGTCCCGCTGTCGCTGACCGGCCTCGGTATCGGCGCGACGATGCTCATCGCCGCAGGCATCACGATCATCGGAGCGGTGACGGCGGTGCTGTGGGCGCCGGAGACACGCAATCTGAGTCTCAGCGACAGTGCCTCGCTGCCGACGAAGACCGGCCAACACAGTGCCGGCACCGTCGAACCGGCCGCCTGAACCCCCGGAGGTCGACCCGACAGCAGTGCTGGGGCCCCTCAACTCTTCACCGGCCGCCCGGCCGAACCCACGCTTGGCAGAGAAATTAGGAAGGTACATCGATGAAAGACGTCGTGATCGTCGGAGGCGGAATCGCCGGGCTGGCCGCAGGCTGGCGGCTGCGTCACTGGGACACTGTCCTGCTCGAATCCGACGAGCGGGTCGGCGGCCGCATCCGCTCCGAGCGGCGAGGACCGTACTGGCTCAACTGGGGCGGTCACGTTTACGCCGGCGGAAACTCCTCGACCGCATGGCTGTTGGGCGACACCGGCGTCGACTCGGTAGCGGTCCCCGGATCGCTGACCGGGCTGGCGATGAACGGCACACTGCTACTCAACGGCCGCGTCGAGGGTTACCCGTTCCGGGTGCCGATGTCGATGTCCTCCCGGATCGGGGTGCTCAAGTCCGGCGCCAAGGTGGGGTTGGCGGTCGCCAAATACGCCAAGATCGTCGGCCTGCGCCCCGGCGAGGACGAGGCCACCCGCCAGCAGCGGGTCTACGACTTCATGAACGACCGCAGCTTCGCCGACTTCGTCGGGGACCTGCCCGAGGACGTCGAGGCCCTGTTCAAGCCCACCGTCACCCGCTCCTCCGGCGACATGGACCAGATCTCCGCCGGTGCCGGGGTCGGGTACTTCAGCCTCGTATGGGGCATCGGCGGCGGCTTGACCCAGAGCATCGTCGGTGGCCCCTCGACCCTGACCGGGAGCATCGCCGCCGCGCTCGGCGACCGGGTGCAACTCGGCGCCGCAGTCGAGGAGATCGTGCACAAGAAGAACTCCGTCGTCGTCCGCTACCGTCAGGACGGAATCGAGAAGGAGGTCGAAGCGCGCTCGGTCGTGCTGGCCACCCCCGCCACCGTCAGCCACAAGATCGCCGTCGACCTCGACAGTGACATCCGCCAGGCGTTGTCCGAAGTCAAGTACGGAACCCATGTAAGCGCCGCGTTCCTCACCAACGAGACCGAACGCCAGGTCTGGGACAACTCCTACGCCATCGCCACCCCGAAGCGATCGTTCAACGTGCTGCTGAACATGTCGAACATCGTTCGCGGGTACGAACAGGAACGCCAGCCCGGCAGCAGCCTCATGACGTTCTCCCCGGCAAGCCTGGGACGCTCACTCCTCGACCGCGACGATGACGAGATCATCAAGACCTACCTCGACGATCTCGACGACATCCTGCCCGGCTTCGCCGACACGGTCGTCGAGTCGCAGGTCCACAAGTTCCCAACCGGGGCACCCTACTGCTTCCCGGGCCGGGCGAAGCTGCAGCCCACCCTGACCCGACGCGGAGGCCGCGTCTTCCTGGCCGGCGACTACCTCGGCAGCCTCTACACCGAAAGCGCCATCGGCACCGGACTCACCGCGGCACAAGAGGTTCAGAGCCTGCTGGCCACCGACCGGCAGAGTCCCGCCCATCGCCTGCTGAGCCCGGTCTCCGCCGCCAACTGACCACAACCCAAAGCACAGCCGCCCGCCACCGGCCCCTCACCCGGCCGCAACACAAGGAGTATCCCCATGACCGCTCAGCTGCATGGAATTCTGACCGCCCTGACCACTCCCTTCGCCCCCGACGGACAGATCGACGCGAGCACGCTGCGCCGGGTCGTCGACCGCAGCATCGACGGCGGCGTCGACGGCGTCGTCGCCTGCGGGTCGACCGGCGAATTCGCCGCCCTCAGCAACGCCGAACGCCGCACGGTCGTCGAGACCGTCATCGATCAGACCGCCGGCCGCGTGCCGGTCATCGCCCAGACCGGAGCCGTCAGCACCGCCGAAGCCGTGGAACTGTCGAAGCACGCCGAGGCCGCCGGCGCATCGGTGCTGATGGTCGTCGCCCCGTACTACGAGCCCCTCACCACCGAGGAGACCGTGCACTACCTGCGGACCGTCGCCGACGCCGTCAGCATTCCGATCATGCTCTACAACCTCCCCGTCGCCACCGGCGTCCCCTTGACACCCGACCTGGTCCGGCGGCTCGCCACCGAGACCGACAACTTCCGATACATCAAGGACACCAGCGCCGACATGGCGTACGCCGGGCAACTGATCCACAACCACAGTGACGTCATCTCGACGTTCGTCGGGTGGGACAGCCTGTTCCTGGCCGCCCTCACCGAGGGCTCCGCAGGTGTCATGTCGGGATCGGCGAACGTGATTCCGGCCCATCTGGTCTCCATCCACCAGGCCCTGCAGAACGGCGACCTGGACCGTGCACGACGCGAGTGGGCACAGATCTACCCGCTCATCGACGCCATCACGGCCGCCCCCTACAACGCCGCGGTCAAGACCGCTCTCGACGCCGTCGGGTTCCCCGTGGGAAGGTGCCGCAAGCCCACCCTCGACCTCGATCCGGAGGCGGCAGCGGCCATCTCGGCGGCCGCCGCGGCCCTCCCGCAGTTGTCGACGGCCAAGTAAGACCGATACCACTGCCCGGACCGCACCCCGGCTGACTGTCGCGGCCCTCTCATCGACATCGCGTCGACGGTGAGAGGTCCGCGATGTCCCCACCCGGAGCCGAGTCCCCACCCGACGCCCGCGGTAATCGGCTCGGGATCCGCAACGGACCGGGCCTGCAGCTCGAGTTCCACGATCATGGAGGTACCTCTGATGTCCATCTCAACCCCCGTCGAGGACGTGACGGTACGCCGTGCA
>NZ_JBHUSF010000018.1:0-58471 GCF_042673295.1 Rhodococcus sp. NPDC057014 | reverse complement strand
CACCGATGATCGCTCCGATCGTCGCGGCTAGTCCGGCATGCACGATCACCTCACCGGGAGCGGTGCCGAGAAGATAGTCTTCGGCACCGCTCCCGGCGCGTCGAGGCTCCACTGCATCCGGCATGACCGCTCCTCGCGAAGACCCGACATTTCCCCTCGGGTCGCGGAAAATACCCGCTTCCCTGATTGGCTGCGGTGTTCCCGCGGCGCGGCGAAATAAACGCGAACAGACCGATCAGTTTCTTGTGACGACGACGAACGGCCCGGTCTCCGACACGGTGAAGCGCGCGTCGTCGAACAGTTCCTTCGGGAACGTGACGGTGTAGCGGCGCACGTTGGGGTCGTTGGGATACACGTCCTCGGCGAGCCGCAGCGTGTACCCGTCGGGGCCCTGCCGGAACACGAACGCGTCGGGCGCCCGCCACGGCGCCGCGGCGAGTGCGGCCACCAGTTGGTCGGGCGTCTCGAGCTCGCTCCACTCCGCGATGGTCCGCGCGCGTCCGGCGAAGTCCGCCAAAGGATTCGAGTAATGCGACGTCAGCGCCTGGAACCCGAGGTAGGGGTAGAAGCTGAGGAAGCTGGTGTCGGCGGTGAGGACCACCGTGTCGTCGCGGTCGCGGGGAACCTGCGCCCGGATCAGTTCGTCGACTGCTCCGTAGTGGGCGGCCGCACCGGGTGGACGCTGGTCGGCGCGTTCGCCGTTGCCGTCGGTGTCGGTGTAGGCGACGGCGATGTCGGAGTCGAGGAACTTCGGGATGTTCTGGACGAACGACAGCGCACCCAGCACGCCGATCACCAGGACCGCCCCCTTGACCCGCGGGTTCTCGCTGGTTGCGAGCACGAGCCACCCGGCGAATTCGACGAATCCGAAGACGCCTGCCGCGCCGAGCAGGACGATGAGCACGGGCTCGAGCCGGAACGAGAGGAGGGTGCTGCCGAGCACTGTGAACGCCATCGACAGCAGCGACCACAGGTAGATGGCCACCACGCCGACGCCGAGTGCCTGCGCGCGCCGCGACGTCGACGCGCGGGCGACGAGCCAGATGGTGCCGAGCAGGCACAGCGCCCCGGTGAGGGAGAAGTGGATCATCGGCAGCGGCAGTTGTGCGCCTGCCTCGGGCAGGTAGTGCATCGCGGTTCCCGACGCGGCGGGCGAACCGCTCACGACCTCCAGTAGATACGGCAGCCACACGGTCAGGGCGAGGAGCCCGGACACGGCGGCGATCACGATCAGCCGGACCAGCGGGTCGATCGCCGCCCGCCAGGACTTCCGGTCGCGCACCCGCAGCGCCGCGGCCAACAGTGCCAGCAGGGTGATCGCGAAGGCGGCGAGTCCGAGATACAGCGTGTAAAACGTGGCGGCGAGACCGAGAAACAGGCCGGTGCCGATCACGGCACCCCAGCCGCCACGGCCGTCGACGCGATTCAGGCCGCCCCAGGCGAGGACGAGCGCGGGACCGATCAGCAGCGTGATGACGGCGCCGTACGGCTCGGGCGAACCGTAGGCCAGGACGAGGGCCGTCGTCGCGAGGGACACGACGATGGCGAGGTCGTGGCGGATCAGGTTGCTCCACAACACCAGTGCCACGACGGCGGCGACGGCGAGGGACCCGATGGCGTACGGCTTGAACGCCTCCCAGCCGTCCATGCCGAGGAGGTTGGCGACGCGTCCACCGGCCCAGAACCAGCCGGCCGGGTAGTACGGCGGCAGGTCCGCGTACGTCATGTCGCGCAGCGCGGCCGAGTCGGTCAGCCGCGTGAGGTATTCGGTGCGGAACTCCTGGTCGACGGAAACGCCGTGCAGGTACAGCTTGGTCGCGGCGAGCGGCAGACCGAGCGTGACGGTGACGAACCCGGACAGGCTCGCCCACGACAGCAGCCGGGCGAACCGCGTGGCCCGGTGCAGCCGGACCAGCAGCACCGACACCGCGATCCCCGCGATGGCCACGACCTGGCCGACCGTCGTGACGGCCTGGGTCACGTTGGACGAGTTGAACGCCGGCCACTGCACCCGCCCGAACGCGAACAGTCCGACCGCCGCCACCACCGCGGCCACGACGGCCCCCAGCAGCATTTCGACAGCTGTCGACAGGGACCGTCGGGCCGGTGCTACGTCTGCTTCCGTCACGAGGGCGAAGCTTAGATGGGCAGCTTCTTGAAGATCGGTCGCGGGATGTGCCGCAGGATCATCATCACGTACCGGAACGCGCCGGGCGCCCAGACGAGATCCTTGCCCTTCTCCGCCGACGTGACGGCGAGCTTG
This sequence comes from Rhodococcus sp. NPDC057014, assembly GCF_042673295.1. Classification (NCBI taxonomy): domain Bacteria; kingdom Bacillati; phylum Actinomycetota; class Actinomycetes; order Mycobacteriales; family Nocardiaceae; genus Rhodococcus; species Rhodococcus sp. NPDC057014. Next base: position 56,208 of record NZ_JBHUSF010000018.1, on the reverse strand, counting down.
GCCACGTCTTCCTTGTTCACGGTCAGCGGGGCTTCCTTCACGTCCGCGGACATGCGGGTGCGGACCTGGCCGGGGCGGATGACGAGGACGCGCGGACCGAACTCGCGCAGGGCCTCACCGAGTCCGAGGTAGAAGCCGTCGAGTCCGGCCTTGGTGGAGCCGTAGACGAAGTTGGAGCGGCGCACGCGCTCGCCGGCGGCGGACGACATGGCGATGATCTGGCCGAAGCCCTGTGCCTTCATCTTCTCGCCGACGAGGACGCCGACGGACACGGCCGCGGTGTAGTTGACCTCGGCGATCTGGACGGCCTTGCGCTGGTTCTGCCACAGTTCCTCGGCGTCGCCGAGCAGGCCGAACGCGACGATGGCGACGTCGACGTCGCCCTTCGCCCAGGCGTCGTCGACGACTTTCGGGTGGCTCTCGGTGTCGACGGCGTCGAAGTCGATGACGTCGACGGCGTTGGCGCCTGCCGCCTTCAGCTGGGCCACCGCGCCGTCGCGCCCGGGGTCGCCCGGCAGTGCGGCGAGGATCACCCGCATCGGCGCCTTCTTCAGGTACTCCTCGCAGATCGCGAGACCGATCTCGGAGGTGCCACCGAGCAGCAGCAGGGTCTGGGGGTTCCCGACAGCGTTGATCACTACAGTTCCAACCTTCTGGACATATCGGAGGCGAAGACATTGGTGGGGTCGTACTTGCGGCGGGTGGCGATCCACTCGTCGATCCGCGGGTACATGGCGTGGAACGTCTCGGCGGTGGTCCGCGAGTCCTTGGCCGTGTAGAGACGGCCGCCGAACTTCAGGACCCGCTTGTCGAGTTCGGTGACGAACTCGTTCAGGCCGGGCTTGATGCGGAAGTCGACGCAGATGTTCCAGCCCGGGATCGGGAAGCTCAGCGGCGCCTGGTTGCCCTCGCCGAACAGCTTGAACACGTTGAGGAACGAGTAGTGCCCCGACGTCTGGATGTCGCGGATGATGGCCTTGAACTCCTCGACCGCGGTGGTCGGCACCACGAACTGGTACTGCAGGAATCCGTTCGACCCGTAGGCGCGGTTCCACTCACCGAACATGTCGAGCGGGTGGTAGAACTGCGTCAAGTTCTGAACCTTGTCGCGGTAAGTGCCGGACTTCCGGAACCACAGCTCGCCGATCATCGAGAAATTGAACTTGTTGGCGAGGCCGTTCGGGAACACGTCCGGGAACGTCAGCAACTGCGGCGCGTCGAACGCCAACGGGTTCTTCTGCAGCTTCGCCGGCAACTGGTCGAGTTTCGCCAGCGAGCCCCGGGAGATCGCGGCCCGGCCCAGCTTCGGCGGCGCGGCGATGGCGTCGAACCACGCGCTCGAGTACTCGTAGTTGGCCTCGCTGCCGTCGCTGTGCAGCGCGATCGTCTCGTCGAGCGTCTGGGTGACGTCGCCGTCGGCGATGAAATACGCCGTTTCGGTCGGCGTCATCTTGATGGTCGCCTTGAGGATGATGCCCGTCAATCCCATGCCGCCGATCGTCGCCCAGAACAGCGCGCCCTTGGGGTCGTTGCGGCCGCCCTTCGGCGTCAGCGTCCGCACCTTGCCGTCGGCGGTGAGCAGGTCCAGCGACACCACATGGTTGCCGAAGCTGCCGGCGCTGTGATGGTTCTTGCCGTGGATGTCGGAGCCGATGGCCCCGCCGACGGTGACCTGGCGGGTGCCCGGCAGCACCGGAACCCACAGGCCGAACGGCAGCGCCGCCTTCATCAGCTGATCCAGGTTCACACCGGCGTCGACCTCCACCAGGTGGGTGTCGCGGTCGATGCGATGGATCCGGTTCAGCGCATTCATGTCGATGACCAGGCCACCGGCGTTCTGCGCCGGGTCGCCGTACGAGCGGCCGAGGCCACGGGCGATCACCCCACGCTGCAGGTGAGCCGGCTTCGACTCGTTCTGCTCCGCGACCTGGGCGACCGCTTGCGCGATCACCTCCACGTCGGGAGTGGACAGCACCTGCGCGGTGGTGGGCGCGGTGCGTCCCCAGCCGGTGAGGGTGCGGGTCTGTGTGGGGAGCGCCTGGGTGGGCGTCTCTTCTGCTGTCGTGGACATCGGCATAGAGGCTACCGCCTGTGAGTACTTCTTAACCGCGGGCGGTTAAGAAGTACTCACGGGGCGCTAGCCTCGTCGTCGTGTCAGAAACCCAGCCGAGTCACGAGCACGAACCTCATGTTCCGCTCCCCGTCGAGATCCCCGTCACCGAGAACATCGCCGACGACGCACTGGACCTGAAGACGCAGATCGTCCGTTTCGTCCTGACCGGTGGACTGTCGGCGGTCGTCGACTTCGGCCTGTACTTCCTGCTGTTCGAGGTGGTCGGGCTGCCCGTCAACGTGGCGAAGTCGATCAGCTTCATCGCGGGCACCACCACCGCGTACCTGATCAACCGCCGATGGACGTTCAAGGCCGAACCGAGCCGCGCCCGCTTCGTCGCCGTCGTGATCCTGTACGCCGTCACGTTCGCGGTGCAGGTGGGCCTCAACTGGGTGATGTACCACGCATTCCCCGACGAATGGTGGCGTCTGCCGCTCGCGTTCGTCATCGCGCAGGGCACGGCGACGGTCATCAACTTCGTCGTGCAGCGCGCGGTGATCTTCAAGATCCACTGAGACGGCCCGCCCGGCAACCGGGCGGCAACGCCCCGGCGGGTGCTGCGATACCGACTGGTCGGGTGTTTCGGTAACGACTCAGCAACTTCCCTGGCGCTGACGACGCGTTCGGTGAGAATCGATCAATGCTGATTGTTCTCGACACTTCGGCCGTCACGCGAGACGCGCGCTTCGAGACGTTCGTCCGCGACGCCCTCGACCGGGGCGGCCGAGTGCTCGTCCCCCGCCTCGTCCTCGTCGAGGTCGCCCACCGGTACCAGCGGGAGTCGGTCGCGATGATCGAGGCCCTCACCGTCCAGGCGCGGATGTACGACCGGCTCGGGCTCCGCGACGACCTGTCGGTGTTCGTGGACGCGGCGCGGGCCAAGGCCGACGGCTACGTCGACTCGCTGGCCCGGCAACTGGAGGCGATGGGCTGCGACGTGATCGAACCCGCATACACCTCGCACCTCGAGATCGCCGCCCGTGAACTGCAGCGTCGCCGCCCGTACGTGGACCGGAAGCGGCGCGGCTACACGGCCACCGTGAACTGGCTGACGGTCCTGGACATCGCGGACCGCCGGCCGTCCGAGGACGTGGTGTGGGTCAGCGCGAACTCCCGGGGGTTCGGAAGCGGCGAGCCCGGGGTGTGGCACGACGAGATCCGGGCCGAGCTGCAGGACCGCGGTCTCGACCACCGGCTGTGGTGGGTGACCGGGCTCGACGACGTGGACCTGCGGGACACCGGCCTGCCCCGCCGCGACCGAGCCTCCGTGCCGATCGCCCCGCCTGCCGCCGTCCCCGCACCGCCTGTCGTGGCCGCGGCACCGCACACTGTGGCCGCGGCACCACGGCCCGTGGTCGCGGCCCCGCCGCCCCGGGCGCCCCTCGTCGTGTCCGACCCCGTGGAACCGCGGGTGGCGCCGCCGCCCGCACAGGCGGCCCGCCCCCGGGTGGCGCCGCAGCGGATCCTGCCCTCCGGCAACGCGGACACCGGCGGACGTCGTGGCCTCGGCCGGATGCGGGGTGGCCGCAAACGCAAGGTCACCGTGGTGGAGGAGCTGGACGACCTCGATTTCGGCTGATCCGACCCGCCGGTAACGATTCGGGCACCGGGCATAACGACTTGGGGCCGAAGCCGCCATCAGCGACACACGAGCGTGGCGGGTACTCCAAGGTTGAACTTACGTATCCGTCAACGGCGACGGGTATCGGCGACCAGGGGAGCAGGCATGAAATCTGTGCCGAACGACCGCCAGCCGTCTGCGCAGCAGCGGAATGGGACACCGACCGTCCAATACCGTTCGGGGGCGAGGCTGGCGGGGCCGAGTATCGAATCCCAGGTTCTCTACCAGGCATGCAGATGGTTCCTCCGGCCCGTGGTGCGGATGGCGCCTATCAACGAGTCGGCGATCCGCAGGGCCGCGCTGCTGGACCTCGCGGCGGGGATCCGTCCCGCTTCCGGTATCCGCCGGCAGAAGGTGCGGCTGCCCGGGTTCGACGCGGAGATCGTGCGCGCCCCGGGAGTCTCACCGGAGCTGAGCGACGGTGTCGTCCTCTATCTCCACGGCGGCGGGTTCCTGTGCTGCGGGCTGAACACGCACCGTCCGGTGGTCGCGACGATCGCGAAGCTGACCGGACTGCCGGTGATGCATGTCGGCTACCGGCAACTGCCCGACACGAACATCAGCGGTTCCGTCGACGACTGTCTGACGGCGTACAAGTGGTTGCTCGAGAACGGAGCCCGCGCGGGCGGGACGGTGTTCGCCGGTGATTCGGCGGGTGGGTTCCTCGTGTTCGCGACGGCGTTGAAGGCCCGCGAGGAGGGCGTCGATCTCCCCGCCGGACTGGTCGGGCTGTCGCCGCTGCTGGACCTGGACTGCGCCGACAAACTGTTGCACGCCAACGCCGCCCGCGACGTGTTCGCCCCCGTCGAGGCGCTCGTCACCATCGGCAAACTGGGCGGCGAGGTGGACGGTGTACTCGACCCCGCGCTGTCGCCCGTGAACGGCGCGCTCGAGGGTCTGCCGCCGTCGTTGCTGTTCGCCGCGGAAGGTGAGGTGCTGCGGTCGGATTCGGAGCTGATGGCGCATCGGCTGAGCGTTGCGGGTGTGCCGACGACGCTGCAGATCTGGGACGGTCAGGTGCATGCGTTTCCGGCGTTGTGGCCCGGTCTGCCGGAAAGCCGTGTGGTGCTTCGGCGTATCGCGCGGTTCGTCGCGACGCGGGTGCGGCCGGACGACGGTGTCGCCCGGGACAAGACCGCCTGACTACCGCGGCGGGCCCTTCTCCAGCACGATCGTCGTCGACCGCGCACGCCCGGCCTCGTCGAGCCAGCGCACCTCGACCGCGTCGCCGGGGTGCCGCGCGATCATGAGTCCGCTGAGGTCGTCCGAGGAGCGGATGGGAATTCCGTCGAATTCGGTGACGACATCCCCGATCTCGATGCCCGCGTCGTCGGCGGGGGTGCCGATGCTGACCCAGAGGACCTCGGCGCCGCGGGCGTTGTCGGTGACGCTGATCCCGAGGAGGGGAGTGTCGCCGATGTGCACGGTGGCGGACGCCGTCCCGGCTCGTACCTGATCGACGATCGTCATCGCGGTGTCGATCGGCACCGCATACGACCTCGGCTGGGCCGGAGCGGGTTTGGTGGGATCGGAGTCGGCGTTGCCCGCGGTGTTCACGCCGATGACGGCGGCGGTGGCGTCGACGAGCGGACCGCCGGAGTCGCCGGGCCGCACCGCCGCGTCGATCTGGATCAACCCGTTCAGCCGGTTCCGGGAACCGTCGGTGGAACTGCGGGCGGTGATCGCCTGCCCGAGGTCGGTCACGAAACCCCGTGCCGCCACCGGGACTCCGCCCCCTTCGGCGTTGCCGACCGCGGTCACCGGGTCACCGATGCCGACGGCGGTGTTCTTCGCGAGGGTCGCGGCGGGCAGGTCGCCCGCACCCTGGAGCCGGAGGACCGCGATGTCACGCGAACTGTCGTAACCGAGCACGTCCGCGACGTACGCCGCACCGTTACCGAGGCTCACCGCGCTGATGTCGAGTGCACCGTCGATCACGTGATGATTGGTGAGCACGATGCCGTCGGGCGTGAGCACGATCCCCGTACCCGCGGTTTCGACGAGCCCCGAATCGGCGACGAGGGTGACGATCGCCGGGATCACCCTGGCCTCGACCTCCTCCGGGGTCAGGACGACGGGCGGTGGCGGCGCAGGCGGCGCGGGCTGGGCGATCGTCGCCGCAGGCAGCCCGGATTCGCGGACCGTCGGTGCGCTCAGCAGCAGGCTGCCGATCACCGCCGTGGCCACGGCGAGGACCGTTGCGGCGCGGGGCGTCGTCATGCCCGGGTGTCGTCGGCGCGGATTCCGTCAGGACTGTTTCAGCGACCCCCAGCCGTGCCAGGTGTCGATCTCGATCCAGGCGCTGACCCGTTTCCGGTCGCGGACGGGGTACGGGTTGCCGCTGTAATGCGTCGCGAGGCGGTCGATGTCGGCGAGGTCTTCGTCGTCGACGAACTCCGTCACCCGGCCCTGGACGCTGACATGGGTGATCCAGTCGCCGGGATCCATCGCGGTGAGGCTGACCCGGGGATCGCTGCGCAGGTAGTCGAGGCGCTTGCGCTCGGCGTCCATGTTGACCAGCACCCGGCCGCCCTCGTACAGATACCAGGTGGCCACGGACACGGGCTGCCCGTCGGGTCGGACGCAGGCGATGGTGGCGTAATTCGGCCGGGCGAACATCTCGGCGGCCTTCGCTGTCAGAGGTGGCTTCGACATGTCCGAAAGATACTCCCTGGCGTCGGTCCCGGAACTGCGGTTCGCGCTTGTCCTAGTCACCGCCCATGTGAGTGTTTTCGTGTACCCGGGCACACGAAAACACTCACATGGGGGGAAGAAGCCCGGCGTCCAGCGCCTGCTGCAGCGACGGCGCCGCCGAATCCTTCTCGGACAGCTGGAACGTCAGCGGGCTGCCGTCCCGTCCCACCGTGGGCCAGTCGACGCCCAGGTCGGGGTCGAGCGGGTGCAGGTCGTGGTCGAGGGCCGGGGTGTACTCGATCGAGCACAGGTACATCACGGTCGACGCGTCCTCGAGGGACAGGATCGCGTGGCCGACACCGGCCGGAAGGTAGACGGCGCGGCGGTCGACGTCGTCGATGAGCACCGAATCCCACTGCCCGAACATCGGCGACCCCACCCGGAGGTCGACGATGACGTCGAGGAACGCGCCCGTGACGCAGGTGACGTATTTGGCCTGCCCGGGCGGATTGTCGGTGTAGTGGATGCCGCGCAGGACACCGGCGGCGGACACCGAGCAGTTCGCCTGAGCGAGTTCGAGAGGATGCCCGACGGCGGCCTCGAACTCCGAGCCCTTGAACCATTCGAGGAACACGCCGCGGTCGTCGCCGAACTGCCGTGGGGTGATCTCCCAGGCGCCGGGGACCTTCAGTTCCCGATACTCCACGTCACCAGTCCTTGCCGCGTTCGAGAAGTTCGAGGAGGTAGTCGCCGTACCCCGATTTGCCGAGAGCCTCCGCACGCGAACACAGTTCGGCGTCGGTGATGAACCCGCGGCGCCACGCGACCTCTTCCGGGACGCCGATCTTCAGCCCCTGCCGGTGTTCGAGCGTGCGCACGAAGTTCGCCGCCTCGAGCAGCGAGTCGACGGTGCCGGTGTCGAGCCACGCGGTTCCGCGGGGCAGCACCTCGACCTGCAGCCGTCCGGCCTGCAGGTAGGCCTGGTTGACGTCGGTGATCTCGTATTCGCCGCGATCCGACGGCTTCAGATTGCGCGCGATGGAGACGACGTCGTTGTCGTAGAAATACAGCCCGGGGATCGAGAAGTTCGACTTCGGGGTGGCGGGCTTCTCCTCGATCGACATGGCCCGGCCGGTGTCGTCGAATTCGACCACACCGTACGCGCTGGGATCGGACACCCAGTAGGCGAACACGGCGCCGCCGTCGATGTTCTCGAAGCGGTTCAGCCGGGAACCGAGGCCGGGGCCGTAGAAGATGTTGTCACCGAGCACGAGGGACACGGACTCGTTGCCGACGTGGTCGGCGCCCAGGACGAACGCCTGGGCCAGGCCGTTCGGCTCCTCCTGCACCTTGTACGTGAGGTTCACCCCGAACTGGGAGCCGTCGCCGAGGAGCCGGCGGAACTGCTCGGCGTCGTGCGGGGTGGTGATGACGAGGATGTCGCGGATGTTCGCCAGCATCAGGGTGGAGAGCGGGTAGTAGATCATCGGCTTGTCGTAGACCGGGACCAGTTGCTTGCTCACTCCGAGAGTGATCGGGTGCAACCGGGACCCGGTGCCGCCTGCCAGGATGATTCCGCGCATGTGCGCAGTGTTCCAGTGTTCGCGCCGGATAGAAACTCGGGCTCGCCACTAGGGTGGGTGCACATGAGGCTTCTCGTGACAGGCGGCGCCGGGTTCATCGGTGCGAATTTCGTGCACCAGACGGTCGCGGAGCGGCCGGACGTGCAGGTGACGGTGCTCGACGCTTTGACGTACGCCGGCAACCGGCGCTCGCTCGACGCGGTGGCCGACCGCATCGAGTTCGTGCACGGCGATGTGGCGGATTTCGCGCTGGTGGATCGCCTGGTCGCGGAGTCGGACGCGGTGGTCCACTTCGCCGCGGAATCGCACAACGACAATTCGCTGGCCGATCCGACGCCGTTCGTGCAGACGAACGTGATCGGCACGTTCTCGCTGTTGCAGGCCGTCCGCGCCCACGACGTCCGGTATCACCACATCTCCACCGACGAGGTGTACGGCGACCTCGAGCTGGACGACCCCGAGCGCTTCACGGAGTCGACGCCGTACAACCCGTCGAGCCCGTATTCGGCCACCAAGGCGTCGAGTGACCTGCTGGTGCGGGCGTGGGCGCGGTCGTTCGGGGTGCGGGCCACCCTGTCGAATTGTTCCAACAACTACGGCCCGTTCCAGCACGTCGAGAAGTTCATTCCGCGCCAGATCACCAACCTGATCGACGGGGTGCGCCCCCGTTTGTACGGCAGCGGGAAGAACGTGCGCGACTGGATCCACGTCGACGACCACAACGCGGCCGTCTGGACCATCCTGGAGAAGGGCAGTCTCGGCCAGACGTACCTGATCGGCGCGGACGGCGAGGTCGACAACCGGACCGTCGTCGGGACGCTGCTCGAGCTGTTCGGCCGCGACACGAACGACCTCGACTTCGTCACCGACCGCCCGGGCCACGACCTGCGTTACGCGATCGACTCGACGCGCTTGCGCACCGAACTGGGCTGGACGCCGCAGTACGAGGATTTCCGCAGCGGGCTGGAGGCCACCGTGCGGTGGTACCGCGACAACGAGTCGTGGTGGCGGGCGCAGAAGGAATCCGCGGAGAAGGCGTACGCGGCTACGGAATCCGTCATCGGCTGACGGTTCCGCGGAACGCCCACACCCGCGCCGTCAGTGCGATGCGCCCGGCGTCGTCGCGCGGCAGGCGGGCGTCGAGCAGGTCGCGCAGCGCGGTTCGACGCCCGGCGGGCAGCGAGATGCAGTATCCGGGCGCGGGGCCCTGACCGCCCAGGAACGGCCGCCAGAAATCGTCGAAGCCGGCGAACACGGTGGGAACGTCGAGCGGGTGCACGGCCACCTCCGTGAACCCGGCGGCGGACAGCGCGTCGTGGAGCGGCTGCGGCCGGCAGAGAGGGAAGCGGACCCCCTCGTCGAGGGTCGCGGCCGCGGCGTCGAGTTCGCGCGCGGCATCCCAGAAGACGCGAATCATCTGCATGCCCTCGGCGTAGTCCCACACGTACCCGGCGACCGTCCCACCGGCCCGGGTGACGCGGCGCATCTCGGCGAGCCCCTCGACCGGCTGGGGAACGAAGTTGAGGACCAGCCCGGACACCACGCGGTCGAACTCGCCGTCCGCGGCGGGAATCGCTTCGGCGGTGCCCGGCCGCACCTCGAAGCGGGGATCGTCCGCGCCGGCCCGGGCCGCCGCCGCGAACGGCGCCGAAGGCTCGACCCCGACCACCCGGGCCGGATCGGCCGTGCGGAGAACCGTGTGGGAGAGGGCGCCGGTCCCGCACCCCACGTCGCACCAGACGCCGCCCGGGTCCGCGGCCAGCCACTGCAGGAACTGAGGCGCGACCAGCCTGCTCCAGCGGCCGATGTAGTTCTCGTACGCGGGATCGACCTCCCAGGCGTCCGTCATCGCGGTCTCCTCACGACGGCTGCGGCACCCGGGAATCCTCGTGGACGAGGGCGTTGCGCAGTGAACGCGAACCGGCGACCGCGGCGACGAAGCCGGCGAGCACCTCGCACAGCGTGAACACCAGGCGGGACGCGAGGGCCAGCCCCAGCGCCACCCCGCTGTCCATGAACGGGGACAGCGCCGCGACGACGACGGCCTCGCGGACCCCGATGCCGGACGGCGCGACGACCACCAGCACACCGGCGCACATGCCGAGGGCGATCGCGCCGATGCACTGCACCAGGGTGCCCACCGCGAATCCCGACGTGCTCGACGCGAGGAACCACAGATGCACGCCGTACAGCACCCAGCTGACGGCGCACCAGCCGAGGGCCCGCCCGATCTTGTGCATCGTCAACTGCCGGTGCAGCGGGGCGCGCCGCAGGATCCGCAGGGCCAGGTTCACCAGCCGGGTGAGGATCGGGGGATAGCAGCAGACGAGGGCGATGGGGACGAGGACGATGACCGCGACTGCGGCGACGGTGCTGATGTGGAACAGGGCTGGCAGCGCGAGCAGCCCGACGACCAGCGCGGACGTGATGCTCAGCCCCACGGTGACGAGGACGGCGACGAATCCGTTGGCACGCGACACCCCGGCCCGGCGGACGAGTTCGGTCTGCAGGACGAACGCCCACACGCTGCCCGGTAGGTACTTGCCGAGCTGGCCGACCAGGTAGCAGCGGGCGGCGTCGAACGCGGGAATCGGGTGTTCGAGCGCGCCGAGCGCGTGCTGCCACGCGCGCACCGCGGCACCCATGCCGAGGAACACGAACACCGCGGAGACGGCGAGCGCCCACCAGTCCAGCTGGGTGATCGTGTCCCGGACCTCGGCCCACTGTGATTTCACGGCGAACACGACGGCGACGACGATCGCGAGGGTGACGAGGATCCGCAGCGTGTTCATCAGGACGGCGCGGCCGCCGCGGTCGGGGACGATCTCGGGATCGGTGTCCACGAGAACCACCCCCTCACCGGCAGTGCGCTGCAGCAGTGCAGCGTTCGATTCCGACGATAGCAATCGGAGGGCGCGGGATCAGGAAACGAGCGGTTTCACCGCCAACTCCCGCCACCAGGCGAACGCGTCGGCGAGCGACCGCGGCAGTTCCGCGTCTGCCTGGAGCCGCCCCGAGGCGAACAACGTCTCCACCGCCTCGATGTCCCGGTCGGCGATCCCGGACCGGCTCATGCCCACCCGGTTGGCGCCCCGCAGGGCGGCGGGATTGCCGAACACCGTGGCGAACGGCGGAATGTCCTTGGCGACGACCGATCCCATGCCGACCATCGCGCGGGCCCCGATCACCCGCCGCTGATGCACCACCGCGCTCATGCCGAGATTGACGCCGTCGCCGAGCGTCACGTGACCGCCGAGGGTGCTCGACGGTGAGAGGACGCAGTCTTCGCCGATCCGGACGTCGTGCTCGACGGACGTGTGGTTCATGACGAATCCGCCGCGCCCGATGGTCGTCGGGCGCTCGGCGCCCTGTTGGACGGCGCTCATCTCCCGGATCACGGTGCCCGCGCCGATCACCACACCCCGGTGCGGGCTGACCTCCGTCCACGTGCGGGGATGCGTCTTCCCGATCCACTCCGGCGGCGCCCCGAGCGTCGCGTGGGCGCCGATCCAGCAGTCGTCGCCGATGTCGAGGGGGCCGGTGAGGACGGCATACGGTCCGATGCTGACCCGGTCTCCGACGGTGACGCCGTCGCCTATCACGACGGTCGGGTGGATCTCGCAGTTTTCACCGATGGTCATGAAAGTTTCGGATTCCTTCCAGGAGCCGTGCAGACCGTGGGAACCTTCAAGTGGGTGCAATCTGTGAAGACGGTGTGAACTGCACGTCAATCTATCGGAGGAACCGTGATCGCGATCTCGAGTATTTCCTTCGGAGAGGATGTCGAGCGCGAGGTTCTCGACACCCTGCGATCCGGGATGGTCGCGCAGGGACCGAAGGTCGCGAGGTTCGAGGAGGGGTTCGCCGAACTCGTCGGCACCCGGCACGCGGTGGCCGTCAACAGCGGCACCACCGCGCTGATCGCGGCCCTGCGGGTGCTGGACCTGCAGCCCGGGGACGAGGTGCTCACCACCCCGTTCACGTTCGTGGCCACGCTCAACGCGATCCTCGACGCCGGCGCGACGGCACGGTTCGCCGACATCGGGGAGGCCGACTTCGCGATCGACCCCGACGTAGCGGAGCACTGCGTGAACGACCGCACCCGGGTGCTGATGCCGGTGCACCTGTACGGGCAGACCGCGGACATGGGTGCGCTGATGCCGCTGGCCGGGTCGCGGGGACTGGCGGTGGTCGAGGATGCGGCGCAGGCGCACGGCGCGACATTCGACGGCAGGGGCGCGGGCAGTTTCGGGCTCGGCTGCTTCTCGTTCTACGCCACCAAGAATCTCACCACCGCCGAGGGCGGCATGGTCACGACGGACGACGACGCGGTGGCCGACCGGTTGCGGGTGCTGCGGAATCAGGGCATGCGCAGGCGCTACGAGTACGAGATGGCGGGCCAGAACTTCCGGATGACGGACCTGCAGGCCAGTGTCGGTTTGCCGCAACTGGGTTCGTATCTGCAGCAGGTGGAATCACGCCGCCGCAACGCGGAGGCGCTGCGGACCGGGCTGAAGGACGTCGAAGGTCTCGTGCTGCCCTCGGAACTCGCGGGCCGCGGGCACGTGTGGCACCAGTTCACCGTCGTCCTCGCGCCGGATGCGGCGATCGACCGCGACACCCTCGCGCGGCGTCTGGGCGATCGGGGAGTGGGCAGCGGTGTCTACTACCCGAGGACCGTCTACGACTACGACTGTTACCGCGACCATCCCCGGGTGATCGCCTCGCCGACACCGATCGCGACGTCGGTGGCCCGCAGGTGCCTCAGCATCCCCGTTCACGCCGCGCTCTCCACCGACGACGTCGACCGGATCGTCGCGGCGGTGCGCGAGGCGATGGAGGCGTGATGACGTCCACGCGACCGCGGATCGCGCTCGTCGGAGCCGGGAAGATGGGGTCGCTGCACGCCCGCGTCCTCGCGCAGTCGCCGCTGTGCGACCTGGCGCTGCTCGTCGAACCGCGTGAGGAACACGGACGGGACGTCGCCGCCCGGTTCGGTGCGGAGTGGGCCGCGGATTTCGACGACCTGGACGGCATCGACGCCGTCGTCGTCGCGGCGGCGACCCCCGCGCACTACGAGGTGGCCGGCCGTGTGCTGGACCTGGGAAAGCCGCTGCTCGTCGAAAAGCCGCTCGCCGCAACGTACGAGGAGAGCACCGATCTGGTGAAACGCGCCGCCGCGACGGGTGTCCCGCTGATGTGCGGTCTGCTCGAGCGATTCAACCCGGCGGTCCGGACGGCCCGCGAATTCGCCGGTGACGTGTGGCAGGTCAACGGAATCCGGCACTCGCCGTTCGTCTCCCGCATCCCCACCGGCGTCGCGACGGACCTGCTGATCCACGACGTCGACCTGGCGATCGGATTCGTCGGATCGCCGCCGGTCGGGGTGAAGGCCGAATTCGGTTACTTCCACGACAGTTCGCGGCGCAACGAGGCCGAGGACTGCGCGGAGGCCGTGCTGCGGTTCGAATCCGGTGCGGTGGCCACCATCTCGGCCAGCCGGGTGAGCCAGCGGAAGGTCCGGCAACTGTCGCTGCTGGAGCCGGACCGGCTGATCGAGATCGACCTGCTGCGCCGCGACATCACCATCTACCGGCACATCGACGACGACCTGCCCGCCGACGGGTACAAGCAGCAGACCGTGATCGAGATCCCCACCATCCGCTACAGCGACGAACCCCTCGCCGCCCAGCTCGCGCAGTACGTCGGGCTGGTCGGCGGCGAGGGGGACGCCGACGCGGAGCGCGAGTCGATCCTGCCCGCGCACCGCGTGGTCCACGAGGCGACCGTGTCCGCTACCGGCTGAGCGCCCCTTCGACCGCCAGCCGGGTGTCTTCGGCGATGAGGTCGGCATTGAGGGTGGCGGCGGCGGTCAGTCCGGCTCCGGCGGCGACGATCACCTGTGCCTTCGGGTCCGCGACATTGCCGGCCACCCACACGCCCGGAACCGTGGTGGCGCCGGTCGCGTCGGCGGCGACCGCGGTGCCGATCACGTGCCCGGCCATCTCCATCTCGGTGGTGCCGAGGCCGAGGGTCGTGAGGAAGTCGGCGCGGGCCCGGAACAGCGGCGGGACCACCACGGCGGTGAGCGGGAAGACCCGGCCCGTACCCAGCCGGACACCGGTCAGCCGGTCGCCGCGCACCTCGAGTCCGGCCACCGCGCCGTCGATCACGGCGACCCCGCGGGCGGCGAGCTGCTCGTACTCCTCGCCGGTGGGTTCGGTCGCGTCGTTCAGGAACAACGTCACCCGATCGGTCCACTGGCTCCACATCAGCGCCTGGTGCACGGCCAGCGGACTGCCGGCCAGAACGCCCACCGGCTGGTCCCGGACCTCCCACCCGTGGCAGTACGGGCAGTGCAGCACGTCGCGTCCCCACCGTTCGGCCACCCCGGGGATGTCGGGGAGGACGTCGACGAGGCCGGTGGTCACGAGCAGCCGCCGCGACCCGACGGTCCGGCCGTCGGCGAGCGTCACCCGGAACTCCCCGTCCCCGACCTTCTCGGCGGACGTGACGGTGCCGGTCACGATCTCCCCGCCGTAGCCGGCGACCTCCTCGCGTCCGATAGCCAGAAGTTCGGCGGGAGGGGTGCCCTCTCGGCCCAGATAGTTGTGAATGTGCCCGGCCGGTGCGTTGCGGGGTTCGCCCGCGTCGATCACGAGCACGGATCGGCGGGCCCGCGACAGCGTTAGTGCCCCGCCGAGTCCGGCCGCGCCGCCGCCGATGACCACCACGTCGTAACTGTCTTCCATCGCGTTCTCCTTCGTTCGTCGACCTCGTGACGTCCACTGTCCGGGCAGATCGCGATCCTGGCAAGAATGTTTGCCGGTGTGGCAAAGTGGGTGGTGTGAATGACGACCTACCCGATCTGGACGGCGTCCTCGACGCCGTGGGACCGCGGCTCAAGGCACTGCGGCAGCAGCGCGGCGCGACCCTCGCCCAGCTCTCCGAGTCCACCGGGATCTCGGTGAGCACGCTGTCGCGGCTGGAGGCCGGTCAGCGCAAACCCACCCTCGAACTGATGCTCCTGCTGGCCCGCGCCCACCAGCTACCCCTGGACGAACTGGTCGACGCCCCCGCCACCGGCGACCCTCGCGTCCACCTGCGGCCCCTCGACCGCAACGGCACGACGATCATCCCGCTCACCCGCAGGCCCGGCGGGATCCAGGCGTTCAAGCACGTGATCCCGCCGGGCGACCCCACCGCGGTACCGAACCTGCAGGTCCACGAGGGCTACGAATGGCTGTACGTCCTGTCCGGCCGGCTGCGACTGCTGCTCGGCGAACACGACGTGATCCTGACGCCGGGGGAGGTCGCGGAATTCGACACCCACGTGCCGCACTGGTTCGGCAATCCCGGACCCCAGCCGGTGGAGATCCTCAGTCTGTTCGGTCCCCAGGGCGAGCGGGCGCACGTCCGGACCGTCCCGCGGGGAACGGCGTCCGGCACCGAGCGTCGGTAGAATTCGTGCGGACCGGTGACGAGCGCTCCCTCCGAGGCGCAGGACGTGATGGGGAGGCCCCGTGCGACGCTGGATTCCCGGTGTTCCCGTAGCGGTTCTGATTCCGCTCCTCGCCGGCTGCGCCACGTCGACGGCACCGCCGGTCGCGCAGCCGCAGCCCGAGTCGCCGCCCACGGTCGCGACGCTCGTGGGTCTGGGCGATTCGATCCCGGCCGGTGACGGATGCCCCGGATGCACGCCGTTCGTGGAACTGTTCGGCGATCAGCTGTCCGGCGACGCGGCCCTGCCCGTCCAGGTCGCCAACCTCGGTGTCGGGGGCTGGACCAGCACCGACCTGCTCGATTCCCTCGAACCCGGCGCATACGACGCCGACGCCGTGAGTGCCGCCGATCTCGTCACCGTCACGATCGGCGCCAACGACTTCTACACCGAACTCGACGACTACCTGGACGGCGACTGCGGCGGCGACGACGGGCTCGGCTGCTTCGCGCCGGTGCTGCCGGAGTTGCAGACCACGCTGACGTCCGTGCTCGACCGCATTACCGAACTGCGGGCCGGGCAGCCGACCGCGGTGCTGGTCACCGGCTACTGGGACGTCTTCCCCGACGGCGACGTGGCCCGCGAGTTGTACGGCCCGCAGTTCCTGCGGGACAGCGCCGTGCTGACGTTGCGCGCCAACGACGTCATCTCGGAGGTCGCGGGCTCGGAGGGCGCCACGTACGTCGACCTGTTCAGCACGTTCAAGGGGACGTGGGGCGACGGCGACCCCACCGGACTGCTGGCCGACGACGGCGACCACCCAAACCAGATCGGCCACCAGTTGATCGCCGACGCGTTGTCGTCCGCGGCGGCCGCGGGATCCGGCTCCACCGACGCGTCGGCGTTCACGTCGTCCGGCTGGTCGCCCCGCTGACCTTCCGGCGGCGCACTACCGGGTCGACGACGGACAGGATCAGCACCACGACCGTCGCCGCGCCGAACGCCGCGACGGACAGGTTCTGCCGCGGCGGCCGGAACGTCACCACCAGTTCGTGGTCACCCGGCGGCACCGACACTTCGAGCAGACCGTGCCAGCCCGCGGTCGCGTCCACCGGCACGCCGTCCACGGTGGCCGAGTAGCCGGGCCACGCGAGGCGGGCGAACGAGACGGTGCCGCCGCTGCCCGTCACCCGCACGGTCTCCGTCGCCGCTTCGGTGTCGGACGAGACCACCCGGATCCCGTCGGACGCGAACGACACCCGCCCGGGCAGGGGCAGCGGCCGGTCGCGTTGCAGCACCGTCCGGGCGTCGCTGCGTTCGGTGACGTGCCAGCCGGGTGGGGGCGGTGCCGTCTCCACCTCGGGCACCAGGTGGTGCTCCACCACCAGCGTCGACACCCGCAGGTAGTCGATCAGCGGTAACGGAATGTCCGCGTTCACCGGCTGCCACAGCGCCCCGTACACACCGGGGCAGACGGCGCCCCGGTAGTCCATGCACAGGGCCTCCTGGAATTCGGTGAACCCGATGCCGGTGTACGCGTTGATGCTGCCCTCCGCGGACGACGCCATGATCTCGTTGCCGAACAGGATCCGGCCCGCGGTGACGTCGTCGGGGGAGGTGTCGCCGAGGTCGGCGAGTTGCAGGACGGTGCCCTGGTAGCGGTCGGTCTGCGCGGACAGCAGCGACGTGCTGGACGGGTCGACGCGGCTGTCGCGGTCGACGTCGTGGGTGAGGGACCAGACCTGCGCGGCGGTCACCGCCACCGTCCCCAGGACGAGGGCGGCGACGAGACCGGTCGGGCCCAGGGTGCGCCAGGCGAAGTACGCGACCGCGCACAGCGCCGCGACGAGCAGCGTGAACAGCGCGTGCCTGCCGGTCAGGGCCGGGGAGGACGCGAACGCCAGGTAGAAGCCCAGCGCGATCAGCACCGCCGACGCCGTCGCCCGCCGGCGCACCCGGTCGCGGGACGGTCCCAGCGACAACGCGAGCGACAGGCCGATCACCACGCACAGGTACAGGTATTCGACCAGGCGGATCGGCCAGCGGAACATCCCGACGTTCGACGGTCCGAACGTGAAGAGGAAGTAGACGACCGTGATGATCGCCAGGCTGACGAGCGGTCGCCCGTGCGCCCGGCGGAACCCCGCGGACGCGAACAGTGCGCGGATCCGGCCCCACGGCAGCCACGGCAGCAGCGGCAGCACGAACCACGCGAGGTACAGCGACGGGATCACCTCGACGGGACCGCCGAACGTCATGATCACGGGGAGATACGACGGGCTGCTCATTCCCGCGGGGCCGCCGATCTGCGGCTGCAGGAACGTGTCGTTGAAGATGCCGGTGCTGCCTGCGCGGGTGGTGACGTCGACGCTGAGGAACAGCGGCAGGTACGTCACCAGCGCGGCGGTGCCCGCGCACGCGCCGGTGATCACGAGCACGAGCAACCGGAAGAACTCCCGCTGGATCAGGAGGCCGATCCCGAGGCCGAGGAGGATCACCACGGCGCCGAGTGCGGCGTACGGGTTGCCCATGCTCACCGTCAGCGCGCCGATCAGGAACGTGATCAGCGGGTTCGTGCGACCGCGGGAGAGGCGGAGCGCCGACCACCAGAACAGCGTCACCCACGCGACGGCCATCATCCCGGACGGCCAGCCCGCCGCCTCGTAGAACAGGGTGAAACCGCTGAACGGAATCGTCAGCCCGGCGAGGACCGCGGGACCGCGCCGGGCGCCGTATTCGCGGCACAGCAGGTACGTCCCGAGCGCGAACAGCGCGAGGAACTCGGCCATGATCACGAACGACGCGACCGACAGGTCCTCGAACTTCGCGGCCAGCATGTAATTGGCGAGGTTGACGGGGTTGTAGAGACCGTAGGCGGCCTCGCCCGCATAGTTGCCGCCGATCCAGGCGTCGGGATTGACGGCGAGCCACCGCCCCGCGAGCAGTTCCCCGCCGATCCGGTGCCAGGACGGCACGAACGATTCCAGCATGTCGCCGCCGTAGTAGAAGCGGTCGTACACGATCCGGGGAATCGTCGCGATGGCCGCGGCGGCCACTGCGACCGCGAGTGCCACCGCCCATTCGGGGACGCCGCGTATCGATCGGGTGAACGTCGAGGACACGGACGCGGAGGGTGCCACGGACTCCGAGCCTACGAGTTAGGCTGCGCCCGTGCGCCTTTTCGGTTGTTCCCACGACCAGAAGGGCGCACGTGCGCCGAAGGCGCTCTCGGTGGTCGTGCCCGCCTACAATTCCGCCGCCGTCATCGAGCAGACCGTCCGCCGGGTGGCCGAGCGGCTGGCAGGCCACGACGTCGAGATCGTCGTCGTCGAGAACGGCTCCACCGACGACACCGAGGACATCTGCACCCGCCTCGCCGCGGACTGGGCGCCCGGGCCCGTGACGCTCGTCGTGCTGCGGAGCGACAAGGGCATGGGCAACGCGTTGCGGACGGGCGCGGCGGCGAGCCGCGGCGCGCACGTGCTGCTGACCGCCGACGACCTGCCGTTCGGGTTCGACGACCTCGACGGCGCCGAGCTGTTCGCCGAGCGCCACGGCCGCCTGCCAGACGTCGTGATCGGGTCCAAGGCCCACCCCGACTCGCAGGTGCGGCGCGGCGCCCTCCGGGGAACCCTGACGTGGGGTTTCGCGGCGCTGCGGCGGGTGGTCCTCGGGATGCGCACCGGCGATCCCCAGGGCACCGTCCTGATCGATGGCGACCTCCTCCGCGGCCTCGTTCCCGACCTCGTCGAGCCCGGGTTCCTGTTCACCACCGAACTCGTCTACCTCGCGGAGCGCGCAGGCCTCGTCCCGGTCGAGGTGCCGGTGCGTCTGAGCGCCGACCACGACAGCCACGAAACCCGCATATCCAGGGCCGATGTGCTCGCGATGGGGGTGGGACTGTTCCGGCTGCGGGCCCGTCACCGGGACGGAGGTCGCCTCGCATGGTCGGGGAGTGCGTCGCGAGGTTGATACCCTGCGAACCGAGAAGAGGATCGTGCCGTCGCGTTGGTGCGGTCCAGCCCACCTCTCGCGGGGAACAGTAGGAGCACTATGAACGAGTCTGCGTCGGTAGCACCTGTGGACGGGAGCACGGCCGCGGTCCGGAGTGCTCTCACCGAGCATCGCGCACCCGACCGCCTGGTGGTGGCGCGAGGTCTGTTCACGGGACCGACCACCCGGGTGAAGGACGACCTGTACGCCAGGATCGTCAAGGGACGCGCCCACCGCGAGCGGCACGTCGTGCACCTCGAGAAGGGTGCGACGGTCGACACCGACACCTACTTCGGCCGCTTCGCGGCCAGTTACTACCAGCGCTGGACCACGGTCACCGACGTCACCGTCGGTTTCCGCCACGAGGCCGACGGGCGCGCCGTGGTGGCGCTGCGCGGCTCCGATTCGGGTGGCAACTCCCGCATCCTGTCGACGACGGAGATCGACGGCACGGGCACGGCGACGCTGTCCGCGAAGCTCGACGCCTACCTCGACGGCGGCTCCCTGTGGGTGGAGTTCACGGCCGTCGACGGCGCCCTCGCCGTCAGTGAGCTGGAGTGGACCGTCGCCGCGCCGTCGGTGATCCGTCCCGCCGCGATCGCGATTTGCACGTTCAACCGCGCCGACGACTGCGCCGAGACCGTCGCCGCCATCGCGAACGACCCGACGATGGCGGCCGGCATCGATGCCGTCTACGTCGTCGACCAGGGCACTGATCACGTGTCGGACCGGGAGAAGTTCACCGAGGTCGCCGACATCCTGGGCGACAAACTCGTCTACCTGCGACAGCCGAACCTGGGCGGGGCCGGCGGCTTTACCCGCGGCATGTACGAGGTGTCGGGCATCAACGAGCACGCCAACCTGATCCTGATGGACGACGACATCCTGTGTGAGCCGGAGTCGATCCTGCGGATGAACGCGTTCGCCAACGTCACCTCGGAGCCGACGCTCGTCGGCGCGCAGATGCTGTACCTGATGAACCCGGAGCACCTGCACGTCAGCGCGGAGGAAGCGGACCTGTCGAAGCTGAAGGCGGGCCGCTGGGCGGCCGGATCGCGGCACGACATCAACCTGCTGAAGAAGAAGCAGCACAAGCGCGTCGACGCCGGCTACAACGCGTGGTGGTCGTGCCTGATCCCCGCCGAGGTGGTCGCGCAGATCGGGCTCCCGCTGCCGATGTTCTTCCAGTGGGACGACATCGAGTACGGCATCCGCGCCCGCGCGGCCGGTTTCGTCACGGTCACGCTGCCCAACGCCGGTGTGTGGCACGCGGACTTCCACTGGAAGGACCGCGACGACTGGGCCAAGTACTTCAGCATCCGCAACTCGCTGATCGCCGCCGCGCTGCACAGTGATTTCGACGCGAAGTCGCTGAGCAAGATGATGACGCGGGAGATCACCCAGTACCTGGTGTCGATGCAGTACGGCTTGGCGTACACCATGATTCGCGGAATCGAGGATTTCCTCGAGGGTCCGAAGGTGCTCGAGGACGGCGGTCAGGCCGTGCTGGCGGCGATCCGGGAGGAGCGCAAGCGGTTCCCCGAGACCGTCAAGCATCCCGCGACGAACATTCCCGGTGTCCGCAACTCCGACCTCGTCACCCGGTATGCCGGTTTCGAGCCGGACAAGAGCAAGATCGACCTCGT
Organism: Rhodococcus sp. NPDC057014; assembly: GCF_042673295.1. Classification (NCBI taxonomy): domain Bacteria; kingdom Bacillati; phylum Actinomycetota; class Actinomycetes; order Mycobacteriales; family Nocardiaceae; genus Rhodococcus; species Rhodococcus sp. NPDC057014. The sequence goes on along the minus strand of NZ_JBHUSF010000018.1, from coordinate 35,177 downwards.
CCTCGCCAAGCGTGCGGCGTACCAGTGGCTCGGCCGCACCCAGCACGGTGTCGCGAGTATTCCTGTGGCCGAGGCGCACTGGTGGCACGTGTCGCTGTTCGACACCGCCGTCATCACCGACGCGTCCCAGTCCGGGGTGCGCGTGCGCCGCCGCGACAAGGAGACCGCGCGCGAACTCACGGCCCGGACCGCGAAGCTGATGAAGCGATTCCGCGAGGATGCGGCGTCGACGCAGCGCCAGTACCGGGATGCGTTGCCGCAGCTCACCAGCCGGGAGAACTGGGCGCGCCTGTACGGTCAGTGACGTTGCCCGGACCGTCGCCGGCCCGCGACGTGCGTGGGCTGTCCCGGGATTCGCTTCTCGTCTTCGCCGTCGGTGTGTTGCTCGGTGCGGCGTGGAGTTGGCGTCCGTCGTTCTGGTACGACGAGGTCGCGACGCTGTATTCGAGTCAGCGGTCCCGGCCGGACCTGTCGAATCTGCTCGGCCACATCGACGCCGTGCACGGTCTGTATTACGTCGCGATGCGCTATTGGTTCGCGGTGTTCGGGGCGTCGGAGTTCTCGGCGCGGTTCCCGAGCGCCCTCGCCGTGGGCGCCGCGGGCGCAGGTGTGGTGGTGCTCGGTGCGCTGATCTCGACCCGGCGGGTGGCGGTGCTGTCCGGGTTCCTGTTCGTGATCCTGCCCAGCGTCACATGGGCGGCCGCGGAGGCCCGCGGATACGCGGCCACGGCGGCGGCCGCCGTCTGGCTGACCGTGATTCTCCTTGCCGCACTGCGGCTCCGGAGGTGGTGGCTGTGGGCGCTGTACGCGGTGGGCCTGGCGGTGTCGATCGTGTTGTTCGTCTACCTCCTCACGCTGGTGCCCGCGCACCTGCTGACGCTCCTGCTGCTGCGCGCGGCCCGGCGGTCCTGGCTGGGATGGGCGTCGGCGACGGCCGTCGGCACGGTGATCGCAGCACCGTTCGTGGCGCTGGTGCGCCGGGAAGCCGTCCAGGTGGCGTGGATCCCGCCGCTCGACCGCAACCTGCCGCGGGCCGTGGCCGAGTACCAGTGGTTCGTCGGCGCGCCGTGGTTCGCGGTGCTGTTCGCCGTGCTCGTGGTGGCCGGGGCGGCGGCCCTGGCGCGCGGTCGCCGGCTGCCGCCGGTGCTGTCCGTCGCGCTGCCGTGGGTCGCGGTGCCGATGGCGCTGCTGCTCGCCTACTCGCTGCTGCGCAGCCCGGTGTACCTCCCGCGGTACTTCACGTTCACGACGCCCGCGGTGGCCCTGATCGGCGGACTGTGCCTGGCCGCGCTGACCCGGAAATGGTGGCAATCCGCCGCGGTGCTGGCCGTATTCGCGGTCGCGGCATCGCCGGGCTACGTCGCCCAGCGCGACCAGTGGGCGAAACCGAGCGGCATGGACTTCAGCACCGTCAACGTCTTCGCCGGGCAGCACCTCCGGCCCGGTGACTGCGTGCTGTTCGACAAACCGGCCTGGAACCCCACGTCGCTGCGGCTCGTGAAGGACGTGCGGCCGGAGGCGTTCGACGGCACCCGCGACATCGGGCTGGGGACCACCGCCGCGAGCCGGGGGTCGCTGTGGGACGACGAACTCGCCGTCCCGGATCTCGCCGGCCCCCTCGACTCGTGCTCCGTGGTCTGGTTCTTCACCGACTACGAACGCGACAGCGAGCGCATCATCCGGCACACGTCCAACGAGGTGTGGACCCTGCCGCCGTACCACTTCGAGGACACCGAGGCGTTCGCCGCGCTCACCCGGTCCGGACTGCGGATCGACGAACGTGCGACGTTCAACGTCACCCAGGCGGTGAAGCTGGTGCGGTGATCCGCACGACCACCTGCTCGTGGTTGGCGGTGTAGCTGAGGTACTCGAATCCGACGTCGGTGCGGTCGACGAACTCCGTCCACGCCCGATACTCGTGCTCCTGCCAGCCGGGGAAGTTGAAGAACTCGTCGAACACGATCACCGTGCCCGCGACGAGCCGGTGTTCGAGCCGGTCGAGCACCGCCTTCGTCGACGAGTACAGGTCGGCGTCGAGATGCACGAACGACACCGGTCCGGGATGCTTCTCGAGGAAGCCCGACAGCGTGTCCTCGAACAGTCCGGGCACCAACTCCGCGCCGCGCACCTGGGGTAGTTTCTCCTGCGCGAACTCCCCGGCCGGGAACCCGGTGCGCCACGTCTGCGGCAACCCGGAGAACACGTCGAACCCGAACACCTCGTGCTCGGCGTCCTTCAACTGTTCGACGATGATCCGGAGCGTCGTGCCCGACGCCACCCCGAATTCGAGGGCCAGCCCCTCGACCTCCACCTGCGACAGTCCGTAGCGCAACGTGTCCTGCGGGTTCCAGAACACGGGCGCCTTCGGCATGTGCTCGAGCACGAACTCCGCGGCCTCCTTCGTGGCCCGCACGTCCAGCGCCTGGGTGATGTCGCGGCGGGCCTGCTGCTCGAGTTCGCCGAGCCGCTGCTGGACGTCGGAGATCTCGATGCGGGCATCGGCCAGCTCGGACAGCACCCGCGCGAGTTCCTGATTGGTCGCGCTCAGCTCGGCCAGGGTCTGGTCGTGCTGGTTCTCGGTGAGCTCGCGGGACCGCCGGTCGGACTCGGCGACCACCTCGGACATGGCACGTTGCAGCTTGAGACGGGCCTTTCTCCGAAGATCGAACATAGCCCCATGTTGCCACCCGCATCCCGGCTCAGGGAGTCAACCGGGATGCGGGTCGTTGACCCGTCAGTGACCGCGGCTGCGGTACATCTGCCGCTGCCACCGCGCGATCGTCTTCCACTCCCGCTCCCGCTCGGCCCGCAGCCGCGCGTCGGTGCGTGACGCGATCCACCCGTTCTCGCGAATCAGCTTGCGGTAGCTGGCGAGCCTGCGTTCGGGCAGTTCGCCGTCCGCCACCGCGCCGAGAACCGCGCATCCGGGTTCGGCCTGGTGCGAGCAGTCCGCGAACCGGCACTGCGCCGCGAGTTCCTCGATCTCGGGGAACGTCTTGTCGATGCCGTCGGCCGCGTCCCACATGCCGACGCCCCGCAGTCCCGGCGTGTCGATCAGGGCGCCGCCGGACGGCAGCGGCAGCAGTTCCCGGTGTGCCGTCGTGTGCCGTCCCTTGTTGTCGCCCTCGCGGACGCGTCCGGTGGCGAGCACGTCTGCGCCGAGCAACGCGTTCGCGAGCGTCGACTTGCCCGCGCCCGACGGCCCGAGGAGGGCGACGGTCCCGTCGATCACGGCGGTGAGGATGTCGATGCCGTCGCCGGTGTCGGCGCTCACCGCGACCACGGTCGCGCCCGGCGCCACCGCCGCCACTTCCGCGGTCGCGAGGGAAACGTCGTGCACGGTATCGGATTTGGTGAGTGCGACCACCGGCTGGGCGCCGCTCTCCCACGACAGTGCGAGCAGTCGTTCGATGCGCCCGAGATCGAGGGCGGTGTCCAGTGCGGCGGCGATCACCACCGTGTCGACGTTGGCTGCGAGGAGTTGCCCCTCGGACCGGCCGGACGCGGACGACCGGACGATCGCGCTGCGCCGGGGGAACAGGTCGGCGACGGCCATGTCGTCGCCGTGCCGGTGGAGTGTCACCCAGTCGCCGGTGCACAGCGTGTGCTCACCGGCGAGGGCGCGGACGATGCCCGCGGGGGCGGCGACGTCGCAGCGACCGCGGTCCACACGGATCACCCGCCCGGGCTCGCGGCCGTCGTCGGGGTAGCTGTCGAAGGTGTCGGAGAGTGTGTCGTTCCAGCCGTAGGGAAGGAGGTGTCCGGAATCGAACATGGTGGGTGTGATCCTCAGGTCGATGAGTGCCGACCGGACCACTGCGCGGGTTCGGTCAGGCGAGGGGGAAGGGGGAGTGGACGCACGCGGCGTCGACCGACGAGACAGTCATCGGACACTCACTCCTTCGCAGCAGATCGGGATATCGACCGGAACCCCACGATGCTCTCACCCGGCGGAACCCGGGCGCAACCGATTTACGGCCGCTCGAACCGCTCTCGACGGCCCAGCTTGCGCAGCCGCATCCACTCCCGCAGACCCTGCGGATCACGCCGCGTGACGAGGAAGTACCACCCGAACCGCACCCATTCCTGCGGCAGCAGCTTCCGCATGCCCGGCTGCGACAGCAGGTAGCCGCGGTTGCGGTAGGTGAAGAACCGTTTCGTCTCGTTGTCCGGGTACTGCGTGTGCATCCGGCCGCCGAGGATCGGCTTGAACTCCTCCGCGCCGTTCGGGTGCACGTACGCCGTCTGCAGGCAGGTGCCGAACGGAAGCCCCGACCGCACCAGCCGGCGGTGCACCTCCACCTCGTCGCCGCGGACGAACAGCCGCAGGTCGGGAACACCGACCGTGTCGATCGCCGACGCCCGGAACAGGGCGCCGTTGAACAGCGACGCGATGCCCGGCAAAAGGTCGGCCGAGTCGTCGCCGTCGGTGAACAGTTCGGACCGCAGCCGACGCCATTCCACGCCGCGGCGCAGCGGGAACGCGAGACGGTCGGGGTCGTCGATGTCGCAGACCACGGGCGACACCTCGGCCAGTCCGTGTCGCTGCGCGCAGTCGAGCAGCGTCTCCAGAACCTTCGGGCCCTCGGGCCTGCCGTCGTCGTCGGCGAGCCACACCCAGTCGGCGCCGAGCGAGAGGGCGTACAGAATCCCCAGGGCGAAGCCGCCCGCCCCGCCCAGATTGTGCTGCGACCCGAGGTAGCTGGTGGGGATCCCGGACGATTCGACGAGTTCGCGCACATCGTCCTCGGCGGCGTTGTCCACGACCACCAGATGGTCCAGCGGACGCGACTGCGAGCCGAGGACCTTCAGCGATTCCGCCAGCAGTTCCCGGCGTTTGTGGGTGACGACGACGCCGACGATCCGCTCGGCAGCAGCGCTCACGCGGACTCCGCCTCGGCTTCCGCGGCCGTGCGAACGGGACGCTCGTTCGATCTGTCGCTACGGACGTCCCGTTCGGCCGCGGCGGTCAGCCCGGACTTCTCCCGGTCCATCTCGTAGATGACGTGGCGGACGTGGTCGGCGGCGTCGTCGCCCTCGTACGCGCGGACGACGTCCTCGATGCCGCCCTCCTGCCGGACCTGACCGTGGTCGATCCACATGGCCCGGTCGCACAGCTGGGCGAGGAACTCGTTGGAGTGGCTGGCGAACACCAGGATGCCGGACCGCTCCACCAGCGCCTGCAGCCGGACGCGTGCCTTCTTCATGAACTCGGCGTCGACGGCGCCGATGCCCTCGTCGAGCAGCAGGATCTCGGGGTCGATGCTGGTGACGACGCCCATCGCGACGCGCACCCGCATGCCGGTGGAGTACGTGCGCAGCGGCATCGACAGGTATTCGCCCAGCTCGGTGAAGTCGGCGATCTCGTCCATCTTCGCGAGCATCTGCTTGCGGGTCTGCCCGAGGAACAGCCCGCGGATGATGATGTTCTCGTAGCCGGAGATCTCGGGGTCCATGCCGACACCGAGGTCGAAGACCGGGGCCACGCGGCCGCGGATGCTCGCGCTGCCGCGGGTGGGCTCGTAGATGCCGGACAGCAGGCGCAGCAGCGTCGACTTGCCGGCGCCGTTGTGGCCGACCAGGCCGATCCGGTCGCCTTCCTTCAGCGACAGGTTGATGTCGCGCAGGGCCTCGACCACCACGACGTCCGAGTTGTTGCGACCGATCGATCCGCCGGCCTTGCCGAGGAACGCCTTCTTCAGCGACCGGGACTTGGCGTCGAAGATCGGAAAGTCGACGCAGGCGTCCCGCGTCTCGATGCTCACGTGTTCTGTCATTTGCGGTGACCCCTAAACCCAGTAGGGCACGCGGGCCCGGTACTTGCGAAGCGCGAGGATGGCGGCGGTCCACCCGACGACGGTGATGGCCAGCACGATGTACCAGTGGTACGCCTGCTGGTCCTGGCCGATCATCGGCGCGCGCACGATGTCGAGGTAGTGGAACAGCGGGTTCAGCTCGGCGAGCTTGACGCGCTCGGCGGCCTGACCGCCCTGCGCCTCGAGGCTCTGCGTCGTCCACATGATCGGTGTCAGCACGAACAGCAGCAGCGTCATGCTGCCGAGGATCGGCGCGATGTCCCGGTAGCGGGTGGAGAAGATGCCGAACATGATCGACACCCATGCCGCGTTGACGACGATCAGTGCGATCGCCGGGATCGCGGCCAGTGACATCCAGGTCAGGTGCCGCCACACCCCGAACGCGAACAGCATGATCACGTAGATGACGAGGTTGTGGGCGAACAGCAGCAGTTGCCGCCACACCAGCCGGTACACGTGGACGCTCAGCGCCGACGGCAGCTGCTTGATCAGCCCCTCGTTGGCGATGAACACCTCGGACCCCTCGAGGATGCTCGCGCTGATCAGGTTCCAGACGATCAGACCCACGGTGACGTACGGCAGGAACTCGTCGAGCGGGATGTCCAGCAGGGCCGAGTAGAGGATGCCCATCGCCGCGGCCTGCACGCCGGTGGCGATGGTGATCCAGAACGGGCCGATCACCGACCGGCGGTAGCGCTGCTTGATGTCCTGCCAGCCGAGGCTCAGCCACAGCTCGCGCTGAGCGAAGCCGTCCCTGAGGTCCTTGAACGCGCGACGGAAGGTCTGCGAATCGGACGCCGGGAGCGGGCCGCCTGCGGCCTCGGTTTCGATAGCGGATGCTGACACGGGCACCGAGCCTACCGGGAGTCGAGTTCCATGCTGTTTCGCCCGTTGCTACAGGTACTGGCCGGTACCGCTCGACTGCGATCCCGGATCGTTGTTGTGCGGCCCGTGCGGGTTGCCCATGCTGATGCCCGGAGGCAGGGCTCCCTGACGCATCTGCTCGAGCTGGGAGCGGGCCGCCATCTGCTGGGCGAACAGGGCCGTCTGGATGCCGTGGAACAGTCCTTCGAGCCAGCCCACCAGCTGCGCCTGCGCGATGCGGAGTTCGGCGTCGGTGGGGACGGTGTCGTCGGTGAAGGGCAGCGTGAGGCGTTCGAGTTCGTCGCGCAGTTCGGGGGCCAGGCCCTGCTCGAGCTCGTGGATGGACGACTTGTGGATCTCCTTCAGCCGGTTGCGGCTGGCGTCGTCGAGCGGTGCCGCGCGCACCTCCTCCAGGAGCTGCTTGATCATCGTTCCGATGCGCATGACCTTGGCCGGCTGCTCCACCATGTCGGCCACCGACTCGGCGCCGTTCCCGTTCTCGGCGGCGGCGGCTGCGGCGGCTGCGGCGGCGTCGGAGCCCTCGGGCTTGCTCGCGGCCTCCGCGACGGGAATCGCCATGGGCTGACCGTCGGGACCGATCACGACTACGTGTTCATTCTCCGAGTTCGTCATGCCTCCATCTTGGCTGTTCCTGCGCGGCAGTGCGAAAGTGCGTCCGATTTGGCCCTTTCCCACTTTGTTGCATTCGACAACAATCGATGGCTGGCTTCGACCGTATTGACTTGGGGTCTTAGAGTGTCGGGCATGGCTTACGACGTTGCCCGCGTTCGGGGACTCATCCCCTCACTCGGCGACGGTTGGATCCATCTCGATCCGCAGGCCGGCATGCAGATTCCGGACGCGGTGTCGCGCACTGTCTCCACGGCCTTCCGGGCTTCTGCCTCTTCGTCGACCGGGCGACATGTGTCCAGCCGGCGCAGTGCGGCGGTACTCGATGCGGCCCGAGCAGCCGTCGCCGACCTGGTCGGAGGCGATCCCGCCGGGGTCGTGCTCGGACCCGACCGATCCGTTCTCCTGGCCTGGCTGGCGGAGTCGCTGAGTACGCGACTCGGTCTCGGGACCGGGCTCGTGCTCTCCCGCCTCGACGAGGAAGCGAACGTGGCGCCGTGGCTCCGCGTCGCCAGCCGCTACGGCGCCCAGGTGCGGTGGGCGGAGGTCGAGATCGAGACGTGCGAACTCCCCAGCTGGCAGTTCCAGGACCTCATCACCACCACGACGCGTCTGGTCGCACTCACCGCAGCCTCCCCCATCGTCGGCTCGGCGCCCGACGTCCGCGTCGCCTCGGACCGCGTCCACGAAGTCGGCGGACTGATGGTCGTCGACGCGATCGGCGCCGCCCCCTACGCGCACGTCGACATCAACGAACTCGGTGCGGACGTCGTCGCCGTCGGCGCCACCTCCTGGGGCGGACCGCAGGTCGGGGCACTCGTGTTCCGCGACCCGTCGCTCCTCGACCGCATCCCGGCCGTGTCGCTCAACCCGTATGCGCGGGGTGTCGAACGTCTCGAGGTCGGGGTGCATCAGTTCGCGCTCCTCGCCGGCCTCACGACGTCGATCGACTTCCTCGCGAACCTCGACGAATCGGCCACCGGTTCGCGGCGCGAGAAGCTCGAGGCGTCCATCAGCTCGCTGCAGAACTACCAGGACACGCTGTTCGACCACCTCATGTCCTCGCTGAAGCGGCTCCCGCAGGTCATGGTCATCGGGCGGTCGCCGAGCCGGGTCCCGACGCTCAGCTTCACCGTCGCCGGAGTCTCGGCCGACAAGGTCGCGTCGCACCTCGCCGACAAGCGCATCGCCACCGTCAGCGGCGTCCACGGCGGCTCCCGGCTGCTCGACGCCCTCGGTGTCAACGACGAGGGCGGCGCCGTCACCATCGGTCTCGCGCCGTACACCACCCGCTACGAGATCGACCAGCTCGTGAACGAGCTCGCCACCCTGGGCTGACACCGGGCCTGCCCGCCCGATGTGACATTCGTTGCACCGGAGAGGGACGGCGAATGTCACATCGGACGAAGCGTCAGTTCCGCGGGATCGTCAGGATCACCTTGCCGACGGTGTCGGCGGAGTCGAGCAGTTCGTGGCCGCGCGGCGCCTCGGTGATCGGCAGCTCCGCCGAGACGATGGGATGCACCGCGCCCTCCGCGATCAGCGGCCACAGCCGCTTGCGGACGTCGGCGACGATGTCGGCCTTGCCCTCGCGGCCCGACTCGGGCCGTCCCCGCAGTCCGGCCGCCGTGACGTGGGCGCGCTTGGACAGCACCTTGCCCAGGTCCAGTTCGCCCTTGCGGCCGCCCTGCATGCCGATGACGACGAGCCGGCCGTCGGCGGCGAGCACGTCGACGTTGCGGCCCAGGTACGCGCCGCCCATGTTGTCGAGGATCACATCGGCGCCGTGTCCGTCCGTCGCCTTGCGGATCTCGTCGACGAAATCGGCTTCCCGGTAGTTGACGAGGATGTCGGCGCCGAGTTCGCGGCAGCGCGCCAGTTTCTCCTCGGATCCGGCCGTGACGGCCACCCGGGCCCCCAGCGCGACACCCACCTGGATGGCGTGCGTGCCGATGCCGCCGCCACCGCCGTGCACCAGCAGCACATCGCCGCGGGACAGCCCGGCACCCATCACCACGTTCGACCACACCGTGCACGCGACCTCCGGCAGCGACGCGGCGACGAGCAGGTCGACGCCCTCGGGCAGTGGGAGCAGCTGCGACGCGGGGACAGCCACCTTCTCCGCGTAGCCGCCGCCGGCCAGCAGCGCGCACACCTGGTCGCCGACGGACCAGTCGGACACTCCCTCGCCGACCTCGGCGATCGTGCCGGAGCATTCGAGCCCGAGGATGTCGCTGGCCCCGGGCGGCGGGGGATAGAACCCCTGGCGCTGCAGCAGGTCGGCGCGGTTGACGGCGGTCGCGGCGACGTCCAGGAGAACGTGACCGGGGGGAAGTTCCGGGTCCGGCTGCTCGGCCCACGTCATGACTTCGGGGCCGCCGGGCTGATCGATCGTGATCGCATACATGGGAACGACGCTAGCGAAATGCGGTGGCTCTCGGTGCCGGCGGCCGGTCCGAGCGACCGCTCGGCTTCTTCCGGCCACGCACGCTACTGGAAAGTAATGTCGGACTACTAGAATGTGAACCTGTGACAGCAGAAACTTCCGACGCCGAAGCCTCGACCAACTGGTTGACGGCGGCCGAGATGCGTGCGTGGCGCGGCTACATGGACGGCAACCAGCGGCTGATGGACGTCCTCAACCGAGATCTGCAGGAGAAGCACGACCTCTCCCTCGCGGACTACCGGATTCTGGTGCTGCTGTCCGAGTCTCCGGACGGCTCGCTGCGCATGAGCGATCTCGCGGACGGCGTCCTCTCCTCCCGCAGCCGCCTCACCCACCAGATCCGGCGGATGGAATCGCAGGGCATGGTCACCCGCGACACCTGCCTCGAGGACGGCCGCGGCGTGCTCGCCGTCATCACCGACGAAGGTCGCGCCCGGCTCGCCGACGCGGCCCCCACCCATGTGGCCGGGGTGCGCAGCAACCTCGTCGATCTGCTCACCAAGTCTCAGCTCAAGGTTCTCGCCGAGGTGTTCGAACGCGTCGACAAGGCCATCGGCGACCGCTGACCGGTTGCCCGATGCCGCCTCCGTACCGATAAGATCGCCCACGGAAGCGTGGCAGAGCGGCCGAATGCACTCGCCTTGAAAGCGAGCGTGGCGTTAAACCCACCGGGGGTTCAAATCCCTCCGCTTCCGCAGAGTGAAAGGCCCTGACCTGGCGATAGGTGCCAGGTCAGGGCCTATTCTTTCCCACCGCGGTGCAGTCAGTCCGTGCGTCCGTATGTTGGATGCGCCTACCCATCGAGCGCGCCACCTCTCCTTGCGAGACGTCATCTAACCACTCCGCATAGGTGTCGCCTGGCGGGTGTCAACACTGCAGATCTGACGCCGTATAACGCGTGACAAACTTCGTCGGATGCATCAGCGTGTGTGCCCAGGCTTGTCCGCGCATGCTCGCACAACCGTCCGATTGCGCTAAGCCCTCGGCCTTTCGATAGGTGAGGCTGCACCATTGGCACGATCTCGTGGTCGATCAAATTGGGCGAAGCCTGAAACGCCGTTGAATGTGGGTATTCGACTAATTCGTCGGAGTGCCCGCCGGGCGCGGCAGGCGGGTTCGCCACGCTATCGCGCCGCCAACACCGGGCAGCGCGGTTGACGCACTTTCGGCGCTATTGCCCCGCGTCGTACCCCGGTTTCAATCCCGCTTCCGATCTGGTGGTCTCCCGCTCTCCCGGAGCAGCTGGTCGTCCGCCGGTGGGATCCGCGGATGCATCCATCTCCGCGAACTCTTTTGTGGGGTCTCGCGGCCGAGTTGAACGTTGAATGGTTTGGATTTGTCAGTCCACTCGGAGTTGCGAGGAATGGCCTCGATGGCTTAGAGACCCCGCCTTGAGGGCGCCAGGACGAAGGCCTACGAGGAACTGACACTCTCCATTCAGCCGCGTGCAGATTTTGTTTTGGCTTCTTCATCCGAACACCAAATCTAGTCCGGGTGCTTCGCGACGACCCGAACCTGTCGATCTAATTCTCAACTCCTGCCACGAAGCGAAGTTGCTCAGCTAGTCTGATACCTTGCTTTCCAGATAACTTGACCTGCATGATTGGCTAGAATCCACCCTTCGTGTGCTCTTCGTATGGTGGGTTCTCGAAGGAGTATGGATGATCTCTCGCCTATCGTTGACCAACTACAAAGGATTTGAGAGGTATTCACTAAAGTTCAACAAAGAATCCTCGGTCCTTGTAGGCCCAAACAATGCGGGAAAAAGTACGATAATCGGGGCGTTGCGCTTGTGCGCCCAGCTATTGTCCTATTCGAAGAGGAAGCCTCCGCGTGACGCAGCTCTGGACGTTTCCCGGGGGCGCAGCGTGAAGGTGCACCGCCTGGCCGCGGCGTCGACGGGTTTCATCGATGAAAATGTGACACACGAGTTCAGGCAAGTGGAGGCGAGGATTGAGCTGCATTTCCAAAATAAGTCAGCACTATTCGTTGTGTGGCCAGTTGATTCGGAGCCATATTTCTATCTGGAGAACGTCCCAGGAATGCAGCCAAGCTCCACTGCGAAGGTGAAAGAGATATATCCAGACATTGGAGTGGTTCAAACTCTCACACCGGTCGAACATCGAGAGGTGGTGCTCACCGAAAAATATGTACGTGAGCATCTCGGGTCGCGCCTTGCGAGCAAACATTTTCGAAATCAGCTATATTTGATGAAGTTGAATGACTATGATAAATATGTTGAATTCTGCGACTATTTCATTGATAATACACCCGAGGTTGTCGACGTAGAACTATCCGTATCGTATACGGGCACGCCGGAACTCGATTTGTTTTTCGATGAAGTGAAGTCGAAAATATCGAAGGAGATCTATTGGGCGGGTGATGGTCTGCAAATTTGGTTTCAGGTCGTGTTTCATGTGTGGCGGCACGGTGACGTAGACACGCTAATTCTGGATGAGCCGGATGTGTATCTCCACCCGGATCTTCAGCGGCGACTCGTAAGTCTCGTGGAAAATTTGAGCCCTCAGTCGATAATTGCGACGCACGCGCCCGAAATTCTTGCGGAGGCAAACCGTGATTCAATCATCTACATAGACAGAACCAAGCGCTCTTCTCGTCGCGTATCGAACGATAAAGCGATGGCGGAGCTGCATGATTCCCTGGGGTCGGGATTTAATTTGCGATTGGCGAAAGCCCTGCGGTCGCGTGTTGCACTCTTCGTGGAGGGCAACGATATGAAGATACTCTCGAATCTTGCGCGGCAACTCGGTGCGAAGAAGTTCGCGGGTGAACGTGGATTGACTGTGGTGCCGATGGGTGGGTCGAGCAATAGGTCGCTTGCTTCCTCCTTTGGACTTCTTAACAGCACAATTTTGGATTCTTCGGTCGAAATAGCTGTATTTTTGGATCGCGACTACCTCGATTCCGAGGATGTTGCGGAAATTCTGGACGAGTTTTCCAAGCAGAAGGTGCATGCCCACGTGTGGGAAAGGAATGAGATCGAAAGCTATCTTGTCGAATCGACGGTTATTTCGCGCCTGTCTGGCATGGATAAATCGAGGATTGACCAGTTCTTGTTGGATTCTGCGGAGAGTCTGAAGGAAGGCGTATTTAGTCATGTCCTCGTCCATGCGCTGCATAAATCAAAAAAGACCGGCGAGCACGAAACGACCACATATAAGCGTGTCAGGCGAGAATTCGATCGGCGTTGGCTTGCTGACACCAAATGGCGGATGCATGTGTGTCAGGGAAAAGAACTCCTTAGTCTCACGAACCAGCACATTGATGCGGAGGGTGGTCGCGTTGTAAGCGCGCGGAAGCTTTCCGCCTCCATTAGAGGTGACGAGTTGGCAAGTGAGTTGGCCTCTGAGATCTTGGCAATCGAGGAGAAATTGCGTTAGCCCGTTCCTCTATCTACCTCCTCGGCTGCTTCGGCGGCAGTTCGGCGATCTCGGCGAGCGCGCGTTCGATCCACGGCGTGGCGAGATCGGGGGTGTCCCGCCACCGGTCGGGCAGGGCCAGGTATTCGCGCATCGGCTTCTCACCCGGACCGAATCCGCCGACGCCGTCGGTGGAGGCCAGTTCGTTCTTCGCCTGCTCGGTGAGGAGCCGCACCCCGACGCTCGGCCCGAGCAGCCCGGCGAACATGTTGCCGTTGACGAACGCGCCCAGGTTTCCGAACATCGGCTTCACCTCGACGCCGGGGGTGTCGGGGATCAGCGAGCGGAAGAACTGCTTGTCCTCCTCGGACGGTTTCGGCATCTTCACGGTCTACTGATCCTGCCGTTCCTCGGGCGTCATGATGCTGAACGTCGCGCCCTGCGGGTCGGCGACACCGGCGATGCGGCCGACGGTGGGGATGTCCATCGCCTCTTCGACGATCGTGCCGCCGAGTTCGACGACCTTGGCGGCGCTCGCGTCGACGTTCTCGACGGCGAAGTACACGCGCCAGTGATTCGGCGTGCCGGGCGTCATCGGCTGACCGCAGCCTCCGACCTGATCCCCGCCCACCTCGAGCAGGTGGTACGTGTACTCCGGCCCCATGGACATCGTCGACGAGGTGATCCCGAAGACGTTTTCGTAGAACGCGAGGGCCTTGTCGACGTCGCCGGTGTTCAGTTCGTTCCACAGGCACGCCCCCGGGTCGCCGACGAGCGAGGCGCCGATGTGCCGCTTCGCCTGCCACAATCCGACCGCCGCCCCGGTGGGGTCGGTGACGAAGGACATGCGGCCGGCGTCCGAGATGTCGAACGCGGGCATCAGCACCTGGCCGCCGGCGCCGGGGACCTTCGCGGCCGTCGCGTCGACGTCGTCCACCGCGATGTACGTGTTCCAGTTCGCGGGCGCCCCCGCCTTCGCCGCGTCGGGTGGCAAAGGCGCGATGGCAGCGACGTTCTCGCCGCGCACGGTGGCCATCGAGTAGACGGGGCCCTCGGGCATCGGCCGGTCGTCGTACTCCCAGCCGAGCAGTTCCGAATAGAACTTCTTGGCCGCGTCCTGATCGCTGGTTTGGAGGTCTACCCAGCTCGGTGTTCCCTGGGCGTATTCCGACTTCGTGGGCATGACTGGACCTTTCCGTGTGAGGTGTCAGGCCGCCGGGACGGGGTGGCGGCCGCTGTAGGCGATGAGCCGGGTCACCGCGTCGCTGGTGTGTGGGGCGGTGACGGGGTCGTCGAACTCGACGGCTTTCCTGCCTTCGGGCGAGATGATCTTGTGGGCCAACGCCAGCACGTATTCGGCGAGCGGCTCGGAAACGGTCACGTCGCCCTCGGTCGCTGCCGCGAAATCCCAGGCGTGGATCAGGAATTCGATCGACAGGATCCCCGCGGCGACGGTTGCGGGAGCGTTGTTCGGACCGAGAGTCACGGTGCCGTCGAGGCCGCGAGTGCGCCACGCTTCCAGCGCGGGCTGGGCGAGGTCGGCGATTCTGGCCTCGACCGGTTTGCCGGGGTCGTCGTCGAATGTCGCGCCCGCCGCGCCGCCGAGGGCGGTGATGGAACCGGCCAGATGATCGGCGAGTTGCGAGACGGTGAACTCGGTGCACGGTGTCTGCCTGGGCATGTCCTCGGCCGTGACGCCGCGCAGGACACGTTGCACAACCGCCAATGTCGCCTCGGCGCTGGACAGTTCGTCGAGTGGGTCCGGTGCGGCTGCCCAGTCGTCGGGCCCGGCGTCGCTCGTCTGCGCGGCGGCGACGAGCCGGTCGAGGTAATGGTTCCAGCCCTCCGCGTGGCGGGCGGCCTGTTCGGCGTTCAGCCCGTCGTGCACGAGGCGTACCTCGGTGCCGCCGGCGGTCGGGGTGAGAGTGACCGTCACCGTCGACGATCCCGGTGGGAGTTCGTCGTCGCCTTCCCAGCCCCATCCGAACACCACTCGCTTGCCGGGCACGACCTCCCGGAAGGTGCCCGCCGCCGAGTGCCCGGGAACGACGGTCCACCGGTACTCGCCGCCGGCCTGCAGGTCGACGCGGGCCGCGACGGTCTGCCACCGCCGCAATCGGTCCGGTCTGGTGACGAGATCGAACGTGGCGTCCGGGTCCAGCGGGACGACGACGGTTTTGTCGAATGGCATCAGCTGTCTCCTTGGGATCCTGTCTCGTCGGTGGCGTCCGCGACGAGGCGGTCGAGTTCGTCGATCCAGAAGGAGTCGAACAACGTGCGGAGCTGTGCGAGTCCCTGAGGATCGAGCCGGTAGTACCTGAAGCGTCCGTCCTTGCGCGCGGTGACCAGCCCGGCCTCGGTGAGCACCCGGAGATGTTGCGAGATCGCCGACCGGCTCGCGGGGAAGTGCGCGGCGAGATTGTTGACGGTCTGTTCGCCTGCGGTCAGCAGTTGCATGAGGCGTCTCCGGGTGGGCTCAGCTGCGACTTCCAACTGATCGAGCACGGTCAATACGTTAGTCGTGACTAACGCGTTGTGCAATGGGTCTCGCCGCCGACGTCCCGAGGTGGGAGAATTCTTGGCGACGAGGGAGTGAAAAATGACAACGTCAAGCCCCTGGCCCACGATTCACCGAGAACGCCGCGCCCTGGCGGACGACCTCGAACCGCTGACCGACACCCAGTGGTCGACGCCGTCGCTCTGCGAGCGGTGGACGGTGCGGGACGTGTTCGCGCACATGACGGCGACGGAGAAGATGACGCCGCCGAAGTTCGTCGGAAAGCTTGTCGGGTCGGGATTCCGGATCAACACCATGTTCGAGAAGGACATCGCACACGAAGAGGAAGGAACACCGGCGGAGTCGCTCGACGAGTTCCGGGCGCACATGGCCGACTCCACCCACCCGCCGGGCCCGATCGACGCCATGCTCGGCGAGATGATCGTCCACGGTGAGGACATCCGCCGGCCGCTCGGCATCGCACACGAGTACCCGATGGACGCCGTCGTCCGCGTGGCCGACTTCTACAAGAATTCGAACCTGCTGATCGGGTCGAAGTCGCGGGTCGCCGGGCTGACGCTGCGGGCCACCGACACCGACTGGACCACCGGATCGGGACCGGAGGTCTCCGGCCCGATGCTGGCGCTCGTGCTGGCGATGACGGGCCGGCGCGCCGCGCTCGACGAACTCGGTGGAAACGGTCTGGACCAGTTGAAGTCGGCCCTGCCCCAGTAGCGGCCGGACGTCCGCAGCCGGGTGAACCGTGGTGACTACAACGTGATCACGGTGGAGCACACAGCTGTCACAAAACCTCTAAGCTCTTGTTGACCGGACGCATTTTGTACTGTGCAATCGGGGTCCACACAGTCCGGGGAAGAGGGTTTTCTTTATGCGTCGCGAAGCAATGGCTGCTGTCGGTCTGGCAGTGTCACTGACCCTTCTGGGGCCGGCGTTCACTGCTGTGGCCGATCCGGCGCCCGCTCCGGTCGCGCCCCTGGGCAACGGCGTCGCGAGTGTCGACAAGATCGTCCCGCTCACCGACACCCGTAGTGCCGTCTTCATCAATTCGCCCGCCATGGGCCGCGTCGTGCAGGTCCAGGTCCTGCACCCGGCCGGTGGCGGTTCGCGGCCGTCGCTGTACCTGCTCGACGGCGTCAGCGCCGGTGCGGAGTCGGACTTCCGCGAAAGCACGTGGACGCAGAAGACGGACGTCGTCCAGTTCTTCGCCGACAAGAAGGTCAACGTGGTGCTCCCGGTGGGCGGCACCGCCAGCTACTACACCGACTGGTTGCAGCCCGACCCCACGCTGGGGGTCAACAAGTGGGAGACGTTCCTGGCCAAGGAACTCCCGCCGATCATCGACGAGAACTTCAGCGGCAACGGTGTCAACGCCGTCGCGGGTGTGTCGATGGGCGCGATGGGTGCCGCCAACCTCGTCACCAGGCACCCGCAGCTCTACCGCGGACTCGCGGCCTACAGCGGATGCCTCGACAACTCGAACCCCAGCTCGCGTGATTCGGTCCGTGGCACGGTGGCGTTCAAGGGCGGAAACCCGGCCAACATGTGGGGTCCGGACACCGATCCCGCCTGGACCGCTCACGATCCCTCGGTGAACGCCGAAGCGCTGCGCGGCAAGCAGATCTACATCTCCACCGGCAACGGTCTTCCCGGACCGTACGAGATCACCGGAGACATCGCGTCCACGATCGCGGTGGGCGGCCCGCTCGAGGCGGCGGCGAACCTCTGCACGCAGACGTTCCAGCAGCGCCTGACCCAGCTCGCGATCCCGGCCACGTTCACCTACCGCAACTTCGGCACGCATTCGTGGCCGTACTGGCAGGACGAACTGCGCACGTCGTGGCCGGTCCTGAAGAGTGCGCTCGGCATCTGACCGGGCGTTCTGCCGAGGGCGACGGTGACGTCGCGAGCGTTTACGCCCGGACGGCGGCGTTCGCGATCGAACGCGCCTCGGTGCTCGTCGCGAACGCGAGGAACGCGTCGTTCTCCGCGGGATCGCCGATCGTGATCCGCACCCCGTCGTCGCCGTAGGGGCGCAGCAGAACACCGGCCTCGGCGCTGGCCGCACCGAACGCGCCGGAGCGGGTGCCCAGCGGGAGGTAGACGAAGTTGGCGGCCGACGCGGGCACCTCGTATCCGGCGGCGAGCAGGGCGTCGCGCACCCGGTTCCGCTCGGCGACGACGCCGTCCGTGCGGGCCAGCAGTTCACCGGCCGCGGCCAGCGACGCGATGGCGGCGGCCTGCGCGACGGCATTGACCGCGAACGCGATGTGGACCTTGCTCAGCGCGGTGACGACCGCCGGATCGGCGACCGCGTATCCCACGCGGATGCCGGCCAGGCCGTACGCCTTGGAGAACGTGCGCAGCACCACCACGTTGGGGCGTCCGCGGAACAGGGCGACGCCGTCGGCGTCGGACCGGTTGTACTCGAAGTAGGCCTCGTCGAGGGCCACCAGGACGTCGCCGGGAACGGCGTCGAGGAACCGCTCGAGTTCGGCCTTCGTCAGCGCGTTGCCGGTGGGGTTGTTCGGGTTGCAGACGAAGATCAGCCGGGTGCGATCGGTGATCGCGGCCAGCATCGCGTCGAGGTCGTGCCCGTGGTCGGCGGTGAGGGGAACCTTGACGGGTGTCGCCCCGGCGACCTGGGTGACCACGGGATAGGCCTCGAAGGAGCGCCACGCAAAGATGACCTCGTCACCGTCGTTGCACGTGGCCTGCACCAATTCCTGGCACAGGCTCACCGAACCGCACCCCGCGGCGATGTTCTCCGTGGCCACCCCGAGGTGATCGGCAAGGGCGGCGATCAGGGCGACGTGACCGTTGTCCGGGTACCGGTTCGCGCCCGCGACGGCGTCCGCGATGGCGTCGCGCACGCTCGGCAACGGGCCCAGCGTGGTCTCGTTGCTCGCCAGCTTGATCGCGCCCGGAAAATTCTTGCCGGGGATGTAGGCCGGGATGGTGTCGAGGTCTGCCCTGGTTCGCGGAGTCACCAGGCGATTATGCGCCTCCCGATCCACTGCGCCGACGCCCCCTTCGTGCCAAGGTAGGGACATGTCGGGATTCTTCAGGGACAGTGCAGCCCTGCGGACGTCCGGAGACGCGCCCGTAGACCCGCAGAGGCGCGTTCCGCTCACCGCGGTGGAACCGGACGGTCCGGCGCGGGGCGGGATCGTGATCCTGCACGAGTCGCGCACGTTCAGCGACGCACTCCTCGAACTGATGCGTTCGCTCGCGATGGAGGGCTGGGTGACGGTCGCGCCGCACCTCTTCCACCGGGAACCGGCGACCAGCGACGCGGAGGTGTTCGGCGACGCCCTGTTCGCCGACTTCGACGCCACCTTCGACTGGCTGATCGCGCGCGGGATCTACGCCGACTGCGTGGGGGTGCTCGGTTTCGACGACGCCGGGACCGCCGCCCTGCTCGTCGCGACGACCCGTCCCGTCGGTGCCGCCGTGAGTGTCGCCGCCCCCGGGATCGTCGAACCACTGTCGGAGGATGCGCCCGCGCTCGTGCACGCGGCGCCCGGGCTGAAGGCGCCGTGGCTCGGTCTGTACGGGGAGGACGATCCGTCCACGCCGCCGGATCAGGTCGAGATGCTGCGCGACGCCACCGCCAAGTCCGACGTCGCGGGGCTCGTCGTGAGTTACGCCGGTCTCGCGCACCGGGCCGACGAACCGCCACAGGTGCCCGACGGCCGGGACGACGACCCGGGCGCCCAGGCCATCGTCGACGCGCAGCGGCGGATCTTCGACTGGTTCGACGTCAACCTGCGGTAGACCGGCCATTCCTGCGCGCTGACCAGCCGTTTTGCCTTTGTGGTGGAAAGGTGTGTAATCTTTCGCACCGGCGGTCCGAAGGGATCGGAACCACCCCAGGGAGGCGTGCCAGAGCGGCCGAATGGGACTCACTGCTAATGAGTTGTCCCTTTTACGAGGGACCGGAGGTTCAAATCCTCTCGCCTCCGCCACACCGGGCCTAGTCGGCCGGTGAGAGTTAGACAACTGAAAAGCACGCGCCCGTAGCTCAACGGATAGAGCACTTGACTACGGATCAAGAGGTTAGGGGTTCGAATCCCTTCGGGCGCACAAAGAAGCCCCGTCGACTGCAGTGATGCAGATGGCGGGGTTTCTCTCTGTCGGTCAGCAGCAGGTGGCCCCCTCGGCATCGGGGTCGAGGTGCCGGGGGCTCGACCCGAACGTGTCGGAGTCGGCGAGGACGGTGTAGACCTCCCACTTCTCGCCGGCGGGACCGGTGACCCACACCTTGTCCTGGGTGGCGAAGCAGCAGGTGGTGCCGATCTCCTCGTCGGTGAAGAGGCCCTCCGCGGTCAGCCGGGTGATCTCCTCGTGGACTTCGGCGCTCGATTCGACCTCGACGCCGAGGTGATTGACGGTGCCGCCCTTGCCGGGGTTCTCGAGCAGCACCAGTTTCAGGGGTGGCTGCGCGATGGCGAAGTTGGCGTATCCCGGCTTCAGTTTCGCGGGCCGGGTGTCGAACAGTTTCGAGTAGAACGTGACTGCCTCCTCCAGATCGTCAACGTTGAGGGCGAGTTGGGCGCGGGACATGACAACCTCCACCTGTGTGACATATGTCGAATTACTTGCCTTCACAGAATCCCACCTTTTTGACATAAGTCAAGAAGGTGGGATCATGAACTCATGCCCAAGACGCTGCCGGTTCTCGATGTGTCCGCGCCGATCTGCTGCGCGCCCGTCTCGGCCGCCCCGATGACCGACGAGGCCGCCCTGCACCTCGCGCTCCGCCTCAAGGCACTGGCCGACCCGGTCCGGATCAAGCTGATGTCGATCCTGCTGACCGCGAGCGACGGCGAGGTGTGCACGTGCGATCTCGCGACCGGCGTGGGACTGTCCGAATCGACCGTCAGTCACCACCTCGGCCAGCTGAAGAAGGCGGGAATGGTTCAGGCCGTGCGCCGCGGCATGAACGTCTTCTACGGCGCTCGACCGGATGCCCTCGACGCACTGCGGGTCGTCCTCGACCCCCACTGCTGCACCTGACGGTCACGACGTTCGCGTGCTCGATTCGAGGCCGATGGTGGTGGTCGTCGCACCGAGGCCGATCCGCGGCCAGCCGGCGGTGACCGAGATGAAGCCCGACGCGGGGATCGCGTCGAGCCAGTAGTGCGGCTCGGTCCGGTACTCGGGCGGCCCGCTCCCGCACGGCTTCGACGCCGCCGCCGGATGGTACGGGTCGGCCTCGCCCTCGATGTCGTCGACGCGCGCCCGCACCGACAGGTAGGACCACCGCGTCGAGGGATCGTCGGGATCGGACAGCGAGCGGGTCTCGTACTGCGCCAGCTCCGCGGGCCTGCCCGTCGCGGTCAGTGCCATCCGGAGCTGGAGGCCGTCCGGGAACGCCACGATCTCGAACAGCTCGAGCGTGAGGTGGTCTTCGGCCGTGAGGATCAGGGGGCCGTGGACCCGATGTCCTCCGGTGGTGGGTGGTGCTACTGCCGGCCAACGCGGTCTGCGCATGACCCCTATGATCCCACCGATCCGAATGCAGATGCAATGGTGGACAACGAAGTTCATGCCGTGTAGAGGCCGGCTCAGCTGGTGGGCGGGACGAATTCCGGCTGGTCGAGGAGCCGGAGCCAGGTTCCGTCCGGCTGCCTGCGGACGACCTGCGCCCGCGCGCCGGATCCGTCCTTCGGCGGGGTGGACGTGAGCGCGATGTCGTCACTGATCAGGGTGGGGAGCGGCGTCTCCGGTTCGAAGTGCGGCGCGTTCGCGAGCACCGACTCCCACAGCTTCCGGATGGCGGCCCGGCCGACCGTCCGGCTGCCGGGCGGGTACGCCATGACGGCGTTCTCCTCGTACAGGGCGGCGACTCCGGCCGCGTCGCCCGCGTTGCTGCGCTCGACGAACAGTCGGGTGAGGTCTTCGGGGTTCTGGGCCTTCTCGTAGTCGGTCACCGGGAATCCTTTCGTGGATGGATTGGGCTGTCCCTTTCCAGGGTGGTGCCGACGCAACCGGAAGTCCAACAGATAGTTCTGCTGAATACTAGAATCATTGGTTATGGAACTGAGGCAGCTGGAGTACTTCGTCGCGGTCGCCGAGGAAGCGAACTTCACCCGCGCCGCGGAACGAGTCCACATCAGCCAGTCGGGGATCAGCGCGCAGATCCGGCAGCTCGAGCACGATCTCGGCGCCACACTGATCGACCGCTCCAGCAGGACGGCGACGCTCACGGCGGCGGGGGAAGCGGCGCTGCTGCACGCCCGCGCGGCACTCGCGTCGGCCGACGCGATGCGGCAGGCCGTCGACGACGTGAACCAACTGATCCGGGGCAGGCTCGTCGTCGGGATGGTCACCGCGTGCACCATCGAGCCGCTGTTCGACGCGCTGTCCGCGTTCCACGTCGCCCACCCCGGGATCGAGATCACGCTGACGGAGGACAGCTCCGACCGCCTCGTCGAACGCGTCCGCGCCGGTGGGATCGATCTCGCTCTCGTCGCCACCTCGACCGCCCCGCCGAAGGGGCTGGACGCCTTCCCGATCATCAGCGAGGGGCTGGTCGCCGCGGTGTCGCCGGATCATCCGCTGGCGGGGCAGTCGCGAGTCACGCTGGCCGAACTCGGCGACCATGCGATCGTATGTATGCCGACCGGAACGGGCATCCGGACGGTGTTCGACGAGGCGTGTGCGGCCGCAGGCCTCCGCACCGACATCGCCCTGCAGGCGAGCGCACCCGACGCCGTCGCCGACCTCGCGATCCGCGGGCTGGGGGTCGCGATCCTCAGCGAGTCGATGGCCACGGACTACCGGGGACGGTTGACGGCCGTCGCCCTCGACGGCGTCGACATCCCGGCCGTGCTCGCGCTGGTCTGGAAGAGCCTCGGGGGTCCCGCGCTCCGCGAACTCGTCCGGCACACCCGCCGCTCCTTCGGGGACGTGCAGACCGAACCCGCCGCCGCTGTCGGCCGGTGACTCCTCACACCACCGACGTCATCCCGCCGTCGACGAAGATCACCTGACCGTTGACGTACCGGGAGGCATCCGACGCCAGCCACACCGCCGGACCCACGAGGTCGTCCGGGGTGCCCCACCGGCCCGCCGGCGCGCGGCCGCGGAGCCAGGCGTCGAACTGCGTGTCGTCGACGAGGGCCTGCGTCATCTCGGTGTGGATGTAGCCGGGCGCGAGGCCGTTGATCTGCAGCCCGGAGCGGGCCCACTCCGCCGTCATCGCGCGGGTCAGATTCCGCAAACCGCCCTTCGCGGCGGTGTACGGCGCGATGGTGGGCCGGGCCAGGTCGCTCTGCACCGAGCAGACGTTGACGATCTTCCCGCTCCCACGGCCGATCTGGAACCGGGCGACCGCACGCCCGACGAGGAAGGCGCTGGTGAGATCGGTGGTGAGCACCCTGTTCCAGTCCTCGAGCGTGACGTCGAGGAGCGGCTGGCGGTGTTGCAGGGCAGCGTTGTTCACCAGGATCTCGATCGGCCCGACCTCCGACTCGATCCGCTCGACGGACTCGGTCACCCGCTCGGGATCGGTGACGTCGAACGCGTACGCGTGGACCCGGTTCTCGCCGAACTCCGCGCCGAGCTGCTCGCGGGCCTGCGCGAGACGCCCGGGCGACACCCCGTTGAGCACGATCGTGGCTCCCGCCCCGGCCAGGCCCCGCGCGAGTGCGTAGCCGATTCCGCGGCTCGAACCGGTGACCAGGGCGATGCGCCCGGACAGATCGAAGAGGTTCACGTCGCACCCACCGGATTGCTCAGCGTGCCGATTCCGCCGAGCGTGATCTCGGCGCGGTCGCCCGGTCCGACCGGGCCCGACGTCAACGGGCACCCCGTGAGCACGACGTCTCCGGGCCCCAGCGTCAGATACCGGGTGAGATGGACCAGCTGCTCGGACACGTTCCAGGCGAGCTGCTCCGTGGACGCCTCCGCCACGATGACCCCGTTGACGCGCACGGTGATCGGAACGTCGCCGGGGTCGAGTTCGGTTTCGATCCACGGCCCCAGAGGGGTGAAACCGTCACCGTGTTTGGCCTGGGTGAGCTTGTCGTCCAACGCGATCTGATCGACGGCGGTGACGTCGTTGCCGATCGTGTAGCCGAGGATCGCGGACGGGACGTCCTCGGGGCGCAGGTTGCGGCACGTGCGCCGGATGACGACGGCCAGCTCGCCCTCCGCGACGACCTTCCCCAGCCGTTCGTCGACGACGATCGGATCTTCGGGGCCGATCACCGTGCGCGCCGACTTCATGAACGCCTGCAACGGGAGGTCGCGATCTCCGGGTGCGCCGTTGTGCGCCATCCCGAGCAGGACCCGCGGTTCGGCAGGCGCGAGCAGGCGCGCCCCGTCGACGTCGTGTGCGGGTCCGGTGAACGTCACGGTGTCCACGAATGGGTCGGCGACCTCGTGCCAGCGACCGTCCCGCAGGCACACCGGCCGCGGTCCCGAATCGGTCGCGATGCGGGCCAGCCTCATGCGCCGACCCGATCCTTGGACGGGGCAACGGCATCCGGTCCGTGCACCGGATCGGCCATCGCATCCCACGCGAGCCCGAGGTCGCGGCCACGGGTTTCGGGTGTCACGAATGTCGTGGCGAACGTGATGACGCTGAGGACCAGCACGTAGATCGCGAGCGGCACCCACGAGTTGTTCATCAGCGACAGCAGCAGGGCGCCGACGAAGGGTGCGATGCCGCCGGCGAGGATTGCGCTCGTCTCCCGGGCGACCGCGACGCCGATGTAGCGGTGACGGTTTCCGAACAGCTCCGGCAGGGCGGCGCACTGCGCGCCGAGCATCACGTTGACGCCGATCCCGTAGCTGACCGCGAGGGTCGCGACCACGAGGTAGGGGTTGCCGAGCGAGAGCAGCCACCACGACGGGACGGCGAGGACGAGCTGCAACGCCGCACCGAACCGGTACACCCGCATCCGGCCGAAGCGGTCCGACAGCGCGCCCGAGAACGGGATGACGAGCATGCCGATCGCGGCGCCGCAGGCGATGGCGAGCGGTCCGATCGACTTGCTGACACCCACCACCGTCGTCACGTAGCTGATGCCGAGGGTCTGGAAGATGTACGAGCCGCCGTTCTCGGCCATCCGCAGGCCGATGCCGCGGAGGACGCTGGGCATCGAACTGCCGATCAGTTCCCGGAACGGGCTCTCGCTGATTTGATCCTGCTTCTCCAGCTTGATGAACGTGGGGCTCTCCTGCATGCGGAGCCGGATGAATACGGCGACCGCGATGAGGAAGACGGACGCCAGGAACGGCACCCGCCACACCCAGGCGAGGAGCAGTTCACGATCGATCTGACCGAGGATCGCGAAGACCCCCGACGCCATCAGGGTGCCCACCATGATCCCGACGAACGGGAGTGCGGAGAAGAAGCCGCGTCGCGGGGTGGGCGAGTACTCCGCCATGAGTGTCGTGGCACCGGCCTGTTCGGCGCCGGCGCCGAAGCCCTGCAACAGTCGCAGTGCGACCAGCAAGATCGGCGCCCAGATGCCCACCTGGGCGCCGGTGGGCAGCA
Source organism: Rhodococcus sp. NPDC057014 (assembly GCF_042673295.1). NCBI lineage: Bacteria > Bacillati > Actinomycetota > Actinomycetes > Mycobacteriales > Nocardiaceae > Rhodococcus > Rhodococcus sp. NPDC057014. Next base: position 10,015 of record NZ_JBHUSF010000018.1, on the reverse strand, counting down.
CGCCAATCAGGGTGCTCGCACCGCCCATGATCGCGATCGTGATCATCAGGACGGCCTTGCGTCCCATGCGGTCGCCGAGGGCGCCGAAGAACAGACCGCCGAGGGGGCGGGCCAGGAATCCGACGGCGTACGTGCCGAAACTGGCCATCAGCGCGGCCGACGCGCCCATCGCGGGGAAGAACAGCTCACCGAAGATCAGCGCCGACGCCAGGCCGTACAGGGCGAAGTCGTAGTACTCGAGTGCGCTGCCGATGGAACTGGCGAGCGTCGCGCGTTTGAGGTTCGCGGCATAGTCCGGGTCGTCCGAGGCGCGCACCGGTCGGGTGGATCCACTGCCTTCCGGCATTTTCGATTCTGGCGACATCTTCTGCTCCGTTGTGGGACGGGACCACGTTCATCGCGGTCACAAACAGGTCGGTGCAGTGACCCAGGTCACTGGCATGGCGAGGACCCTACCGCGCAACGAGCTATTTGTCATACGTAATTGGAAGTGTTGACTGAATCACATGATTAGTGCAGAGTTTTTATTCTGAACATATGGCCAGAGTTGGTCCTGTACCGAAGGAATCCGCAGTGAGTGCACACGACCCGAAGCCGCACGAGCGGCGACTCCGCGTAGTCGCCGCGACCCCCGTCAGCGAAGAACTCATCGACCTCGTCACCCGGGCGGAGCCGCGCATCGACTTCATCCGCGAGCAGGAGCTGCTGCCGCCCTCCCGATTTCCGGGTGATCACTCCGGCGACCCGTCGTTCACCCGGACCGCGGAGCAGCAGAAGGCCTTCGACGACCTGGTCGATTCGGCGCAGGCCCTCTACGGCGTACCCGACGAGACTCCCGCGGCGCTGACGAGAACGGCGCGGGTCAACCCCGGCCTCCGCTGGGTGCACACGATGCCGGCCGGCGGCGGCGCCCAGGTGAAGGCGGCCGGACTCACCGACGAGCAACTCCACCGCATCGCATTCAGCACATCCGCCGGCGTGCACGCGGAACCGCTCGCCGAGTTCGCCGTCTTCGGACTGCTGGCCGGCGCCAAGACCCTCCCGCGGCTACTCGCCCAGCAGCGCGACAAGGCGTGGAGCGGCCGGTGGGCCATGGGAACCGTGTCCGGGCAGCGCATCGTCATCGTCGGGCTGGGCAGCATCGGCCGGGCGACGGCACTGAAGCTGAAGGCCCTCGGCGCGACCGTCGTGGGAACGAGCAGGCGCGACACCGCGGTCGAGGGCGTCGACGAGATCGTGCACCCCGACCGCCTGGCGGACGTGGTCGGCGATGCGGACGGCATCGTCGTGACGCTTCCCGGAACCAGTGCCACCGAAGGCCTCGTCAGCGCAAAGGTATTCGGCGCCGTCAAGCCCGGTGTGACGGTGGTGAGCGTCGGCCGCGGCACCGTCGTCGACGAGGTCGCCATGACCGCGGCGATCGAGGACGGACGCGTCGGATTCGCCGCGCTGGACGTGTTCGCGTCCGAGCCCCTCGCGTCGACAAGCCCGCTGTGGACTCACCCGAACGTGCTGGTCAGCCCGCACACCGCGGCATTGAATCCCGCGGAGGACCGTCTCATCGCGGAACTGTTCGCGCGCAACGCCACCCGCTTCCTCGACGGCGAGGAACTGATCAATCGCGTCGACACCGTCGAGTTCTACTGAGGATTCGGCACCGCCGCGTCAGGACGCGAGCAGCTTCGCCTTCGCTGCGGCGAACTCCTCGTCCGTGAGCACGCCGGCGTCCTTCAAACGGGCGAGTTCCTGGAGGCGGGACACCAGGTCGTCGCCGCCCGCGGGTGCCGGTGGTGGCGGAGGCGCCTGCTGTTGTGCTGCTTGCTGTTCCGCGTACTGCTGCTGCGCCGCCTCGTCGATCCGAGCCTGCTGCTCCGCCTCCTTGTTGGCGGCGCGCCGGTTCATCGCGTTCGACGTCGCCCGCGCGGTGCCGGTGATGACCGCAGTCCGGGCCACCGTGCCGAGCAGCCCGGGGCGTCCCATACGGCGTGGACCCCTGAAAACCATGTCGTTGCTCCGTTTCCGTTCGTGACCGTCAGACCGCGGCGGCGATGGCCGCCTCGACCACCTCGCGCGGGATGTGCAGGTGGAGAGCGACCTCGCCGCCGGCGTGCCGGGATGCGGCGGCGAGCTTGCGCGCCCACGTCTGCTCGTACACGAGTGCCACAGCCGACGTGCCCGGCTCCAGTGATTCGCGCACCACCTCGAGATCCTCGTCGCTGATCAGCGCCTTGGCTTCGAGGGACAGGGCGGCGAGTCCGATGCTGTCGAGGTCCTCGTCCACCTCCACCTGGCGCAGTGTGCCGTCGGCCCCCTTGGAGACGAACACGAGATCGAGGATGGTGATCACGCCCTGGGCGACCACCTCGCGGAACGTGTCGATCACTGCGGGATCGGCCCGCTCACCCGGAAAGGTGAGAAACAGGAACGCGACCGGACCGACATCTTCAGCTGAAATCGACATCTTCTCTCCCTGCGCTGGGGTGCCCTGGTGTCGATGATCGCGACCGGCCCGGGGGTGCGCATCATCCACGACGGGTGATTCCGCGCGGCGCCGTTCATCCCTTACGGATGATGACCCGGGGTCCGGGTTCTGTGAGGCTCGAGCGCAGTGCCGGTGCCGGGTGGTTCGAGAGACGGGTGATGCATGCCTTCCGTGGGAGCCTCGCTTTTCTGGATCGTGGCGTGCGCCGTGATCGCCCCGCTGCTCGCCGGGCTGTTCCCCCGCAAGCTGGTGCCCGAGGTCGTGCTCCTGCTCGTCGCCGGGATCGTCGTCGGCCCGCACGTCTTCGACCTCGCGGTCGCGGGCAGCGAGATCGACCTGCTGCGCGACCTGGGGCTGGGACTGCTGTTCCTGCTGGCCGGCTACGAGATCGACACGGCCGAGATCACCGGTCGCGGCGGCAGGCGGGCGCTGCTGACGTGGCTGATCTCGCTGGCGCTGGCGTTCACCGTCGTGTCGCTGCTGAGTCTGGCCCACGTCGTCGACGCGGGCACGGCGGTCGCCATCGCCATGACGTCGACCGCGCTCGGCACGCTCCTGCCGATCCTCCGGGACGCGGGCGGACTCGATACCCGGCTGGGCAGGACCATCCTCAATCATGGCGCGTTCGGCGAACTCGGTCCCGTCGTCGCGATGGCGGTGCTGCTCGGGTCCCGTGGGTCGGTGGCGTCCATCGTGGTCCTCGGGCTGTTCACGGCCGCGGCGGTGCTGGTCGCGTTCATCCCCGCCCGCGTGCGACGGGAGGGCTCCCGGATCACCGCGATCATCCGGTCCGGGTCGGAGACGACGTCGCAGACCACGGTCCGGCTGACGATGCTGCTCCTCGTCGCCCTCACCGTGCTCGCGGCGGAGTTCGGCCTCGACACCATTCTCGGAGCATTCGCGGCGGGATTCATCCTGCGGCGCGCCACCCCCGAAGGCGACGAAACACTCGAAACCAAACTCGACGGCCTCGCGTTCGGTTTCCTGATCCCCATCTTCTTCGTGACGTCGGGCATGGCCATCGACGTCGCCGCGGTGGCGTCCGAACCCGGCGTCCTGATCGCGTTCGTCCTGCTGATCCTGCTGGTGCGGTCGGGACCGGTCTACGTCGCGGGGAGATTCGACCGGGGCCTCAAGGGCACGGACCCACCCTTCACCGTCCGCGAACGCACCCAGCTTGCGCTGTACGCGGGAACCGGTCTGCCGCTGATCGTCGCCGTCACGGGAGTGGCCGTCGACTCGGGCGACATGACGTCCGCCAACGCCTCCGTGCTCGTCGCGGCGGGTGCGATCACCGTCCTCCTCTTCCCGCTCGCGGCATCGTTGCTCGCGTCGACGCCCGAACCGGTGGCCGACTCGACCGGCCCCGGCGCACGAGGAGACCAGAACCCCGGGAGCAGACCGTGACTCGAACCGAATCGACGCAGGCGCCGGCCCGGGCCACACTGACCCTCGCGACCCTCATCCTCGTCGCCGCCGTCGCCAACCTGAACCTGTCCGTCGCGAACGTCGCGCTCCCCGACATCGGCCGCGCATTCGACGCGAGTCAGACGCAGCTGAACCTCGTCGCCGTGGCCTACTCCCTCGGGCTGGCCGCGTCGGTCCTCTACCTCGGGGCGCTCGGCGACCGCTACGGGCGCAAGCAGATGCTGGTGCTCGGCATGGCGCTGTCACTGCCGGCGTCGGCGATCGCGGGTTTCGCCGGGAACTTCGAAATACTTTTTCTCGCACGAGTTCTCGGCGGCGTCTCCGCCGGGCTCGCGTTCCCCACCACCCTCGCGATCATCACCGCGCTGTGGTCGGGACCGCCGCGCACCAAGGCGATCGCACTGTGGTCGGCTCTCGGGGGCGCGATCTCCTCGCTCGGACCGATCGTGTCGGGGGCGCTCCTCGAGCAGTTCCATTGGGGCTCGGTGTTCCTCGTGACTCTTCCGCTCGCCGGTCTCGCCCTCGTCAGCGCCATCCTGTGGGTGCCCGCCCACGTCAACGAAACGACCGATCCCGTCGACAATCTCGGCGGCATCATCTCCGTCGTCTTCATCGCCGCCCTCATCCTCGCGATCAATTTCGCGCCGGTGGACGGCTCCGGTGCACTCGCCGTCGGTCTCGGCCTGATCGCCCTCGCCGCGGGTGCCGCGTTCTTCCTGCAGCAACGGCGGGCGGCGCACCCACTGTTCGATCTGCACGTCGCCGCCCGCCCGACGTTCTGGGTGGCCGCCGTCGGCGGGGTGATCGTGTTCGGCGCCTTGATGGGAGCGATGTTCATCGGGCAGCAGTTCCTCCAGAACGTGCTCGGGTACTCCACGCTCGCCGCCGGATCCGCGATCATCCCGGCCGCCGTCGCGATGGTCGTCGTCGCACCCCGCTCCGCGAAACTCATCGAATCGCACGGCTCCCGGTTCACCCTGCTCCTGGGTTACCTGTTCGTCGTCCTCGGACTGGTCGTCGCGCTGGTGTGGTGGGACGAGAACGCGACGTACTGGTGGGTGGCACTGGCCTACGCGTTCGTCGGTATCGGGGTCGGATTCGCGGGAACCCCGGCGTCGCGGTCGCTGACCGGTTCGGTGCCGGTGTCGCGGGCCGGCATGGCGTCGGGCACGTCCGACCTGCAACGCGACCTCGGTGGCGCGATCATGCAGTCGATCCTCGGCGCGGTGCTCACCGCCGGTTACGCCAAGTCGCTGTCCGCCACGATCGCCTCGTCGCCGGACGCCGGCCAGATCAACGCGGAAACCCAAGCGGCGCTCACGAAGTCGTACTCCAGCGCCGAGGTGCTCGCGGAACGCTATCCGCAGTACGCCGAGCAGATCATCGCGGCCGCCCGCAGCGCCTTCCTGGACGGCGACGACCGCGCGTACCTCGCCGCGATCCTGGTGGTGTGCGCCGGGGCGCTGGTGGTGTTCTTCTTCTTCCCCCGCCGCGACGAGGAGAAGCGGCTGCTGGCCGAATACGCGACCGAGAGTGCGCCGTAGGGCGAACGTACCGTCGGTCGCCTCGGAAGCGCCGAAAGGTACATTCGCCCGGCGGTCGCGGGGTAAATTCCCGAGAGGGGCACCTCGACGACGGGACCGCACGATGACAGCTCAGGTCGTGACCAAGACGAATCGGCGACGGGGCCTCGCGGCGGTCGCGGCAGCATTGCTGCTGGTGGTGGCGTCAGCGTGCTCCGATGACTCCTCCTCCACGGGCACCTCCGCGACCTCGACGACGACGCAGACAGGATCGCCGGGGGCCGAGGCGGGCGCCGGCCAGATCGACCCGGGTGTCGCGGACCGGCTCGACGAGGCGATCGAGAAGACGATGTCGATGGCGGCGATTCCGGGTGCGATCGTCGGTGTGTGGGGGCCGGACGGTGACTACGTGAAGGCGTTCGGCGTCGCCGACAAGTCGACGGGCGCCCCGATGGAAACCGACTTCTATCACCGGATCGGCAGTGTGACAAAGACGTTCACGGTCACGGCACTGCTGCAACTGGTCGACGAGGACAAGGTGGCCCTCGACGACCCGATCTCGAAATACGTGGAGGGCGTGCCGGCGGGTGACCAGATCACGCTGCGTCAGCTCGCCCGGATGCAAAGCGGGCTGCCCAACTACACGGCAAACAAGGACTTCCAGCAGGCGTTGCTCTCCGATCCGATGCGGGCATTCACGCCGCAAGAACTGCTGGGTTACGCGTTTACGCAGCCCGCGTCGTTCCCGCCCGGTCAGGGTTTCGAGTATTCGAACACGAACACGGTCCTGCTGGGGCTCGTCGTCGAGAAGGTCGGCGGACTACCGCTCCCGGAGTACGTGTCGCAGAAGATTCTCCAGCCGCTGAAGATGGCGGACACCAGTTTCCCGACCACCAACGCCTTCCCCGAACCGCACGCGCAGGGCTACACCGAGCAGACCCTGGACGAGAAGGAAGCCGTCGCCACCGAGTGGAATCCGTCCTGGGGATGGGCGGCAGGGGCCATGATCTCCACCCTCGACGACCTGCGCATCTGGGCGCCCGCGCTGGCCACCGGAACACTGCTGCAGCCGGCCACGCAGGCGCAGCGGCTCGAGACGGTGACCGCGCCGGGGCTGGCATCCGACGTCGGCTACGGTCTGGGCATCTTCGACATCGCGGGCTGGATCGGGCACAACGGCAGCCTCCCCGGCTACCAGACGGTGTGCATGTACCTTCCCGAGAAGGAGACCACGGTCGCGATCATGCTCAACACCGACGTCGCCTACGAGGACAGCGAACCGAGCACGGCGCTGGCGGGAGCCGTCACCGAGATCATCTCGCCGGAACACATCTACCGGCTCAGGCCCGGGGTGCAGAACCCGGACGCGTCGTCCCCCGCCACGCCGACGCCGTCGGAGACCCCGGCGCCGTCCACGACCCCCGCCCCGCCGACCAGCTGACCCCCCATGTGAGTGGCAAAGCGTGCCCGCGCACACTTTGCCACTCACGTGCCCGGGCGCGGTAGTAGCGTGCAGCCATGACGATTCTCGTGACGGGGGCAACCGGGAACATCGGCCGAATGCTCGTCGACCACCTGCTCGCGCGGGGTGCGACGGGCGTCCGGGCCCTCACGAATCATCCTGACAAGGCGCAACTTCCGGATTCGGTCACCGTTGTCGAGGGATACCTCCGCAGACTCGACAGTCTGCCCGCGGCGTTCGACGGCGTCGATTCCCTCTACCTCGCACCGACTCCCGACACCGCCCCGGACGCACTGCGCCTGGCGAAGCAGGCCGGAGTGCGGCACGTCGTCGACCTCTCCGGCCCCCACGACGGCCATTGGGGAGACGTCGCACGCGCCGTCGAGGCGTCGGGTATCGACTGGACGCACCTGTGGCCCGGCGAGTTCATGGAGAACGCGGGAATCCTGGCACCGCAGATCGCCGCAGGCGACACCGTGCGTGAGCCCTACCCGACCGCGGCGAACGCGCCGATCGCCATGGACGACATCGCCGAGGTCGCGGCCGTCGCCCTCCTCGACGGCGGGCACGCCGGCAAGTCGTACGAACTCACCGGTCCCGAGACGATCACCCGCGCCGACCTCGTCCGGGAACTGGGCGCCGCCCTCGGCCGGAACCTCGAGTACCGGCAGGTGCCGTTGGACGAGGCGGTCGAGGTCCTGACACCGGCGATGGGGGAGTACGCCCGCTGGTACCTGGAGGGGATGGCGGGCCTGGTCGACGCCCCTCAGCAGGCGAATCGCCTCGTCGAGCAACTCACCGGACGCCCGGCGACCACGTTCGCGCAGTGGGCGTCGGCGCACGCCGCCGAGTTCAGCGGTTCGGGGTGAGCGCGATGACGGGAATCGGGGAGATCGTGCCCGACAGGGTAGACCGTCGTCAGGCCCGGCGAACCGCGTGCAGGACGGTGTCGTGAATCGTCACGGGACGCCCGTCGGGGTCACGTGCCTCACGGGACGGAACCGCCGACACGAGAATCTGTTGCCGGAACGGCAAGCGGTTACGGGCTGGAGAACGTGTAGATCCGGCACCCGCTCATGTTCGCGGCCGACACGACTCCGTCGGCTCGCGCGAAGTCGCCCTTGGCGGAGAGATTGTTCGCGAGGGCGGCCTGGTCCTCGCAGAAACCCTGGTCCGCGGGATTGGCCGGGGGATTGCTGATGTACGTGTCGCCGGGGGCAGCCACCGCATAGGGCACCGGACCGACGAGTGGGACGGCCGCTCCTGCAATCGCAATGGAGGCCGCCGCGACGATACGGCGGATCATCATGCGCCTCCGAATGTGGTTCGAACGGTTGCTGATGACACCATCCTGCACCGATCCGGCGTCGGCGACCAGACCCCCAAGGGGTGGGAAGTGCAACACCTTCACCGTCAGCGGCGCAGGGCCGCCTGCACCCGGTCCGCGGCGACCACCGGATTCTCGTGCTCCCAGATCCGCACCACCGTCCACCCGGCGTCGGTGAGCGTCGAGTCGGTGTCCCGGTCGCGGGTGACGTTCCCGGCGAGCTTGTCGGCCCACCACTGCGCGTTGTTCTTCGGGAACGTCGCGTGCTGCGGGCAGCTGTGCCAGAAACACCCGTCTACGTACACGGCCACCTTGAGTCGCGGAAACACCAGGTCGGCGCGCCGCCGCACGCCCTTCATCGGCGCCCGGTCCACGAAGTACCGGACCCCGCGGCGATGCAGTTCGCGGCGCAACGCGAGTTCGGGTGCCGTGTCGCGCCGCCGCTGCGCCCGCATCCGGGCGCTGGTCGCGGGGTCGGTGGCGGGCATCGCAGGTCCGTCCGGCTACGCGGCGGCCTCGGGGAAGCCGCCCATGCGGTCGAGGTGGCTCTCGACGTCGTCGATGAAACCGGGCACGAAACGCAGATTGCCCATCCGGGCCCGTTTCAGGAACCCGGCGGTCGCGCGCGCCGACAGCAGCCGGGTGTCCTCGAGGAAGCCACTGAGATCCTCGTACGGCTCCTGCACCGGCCACGTCGACGTGTGCACGCGGAAGGCCTGACGGTTGCTGCCCCACGCCGCGACGGGCCACGCGTCGCCGGGCTTCATCGGCGTTTCGATGCCCCGCTCGTACTCGGCCGGCTGGAGCAGCCGCCGCCCGACCCACGACGCCATCCGCACACTCACCGCGTTGCCGACGAGCTTCCACCGATGACTGTTCCGCAGACCGGGGACCAGCGCGGCGGGCGCCGTCCAGTCGGGGTCGAAGCCCTGCAGGCGTTCGGCGTCCACGAGACCCGGGGTCACGATCTCGCCCGACGGCAGTCGCACGGCGGGCGGGCTCGCGATCCCGACGGACGAACCACCCTTGAGCGTGGGCACCGCGTTGACCGCCCACCCGAGGCCGCGGGTGCCCTCGGTCCAGTAGAAACCGCACGGGAAGTCGGTGGGGTCGTCGACGGGGCGTTCCCCGGCGTCCTCACCGAACAGGACCGCGCGGGGATCCTCGGTCCGCGAGGCGAGCATCAGTACCCGCTGCCGGCGCTGGGGGAGTCCGAACGCGCGCGCGTCGACCACCCGGTACGCCCACGTGTAGCCGAGGTCCGCGAGGGCGTCCGTGATGTGCCTCATAGCCGCCCCGCGACCCAGCTGCAGCATGAACGGCACGTTCTCGATGAGGAGCCAGCGCGGGCCCTTCTTCCGCTTCACCAACCGGAACACTTCGTCGACGAGACCGGAGCGTGCACCGGTGATGCCCGCGGTCCGGCCGGCCTGGGAGAGGTCCTGGCAGGGGAATCCGGCGGCGACGAGTTCGATGTCCTGGGGGAGGGACCGCAGCTTGGTGACGTCGGAATGCACTGGGACGTCCGTGAATCGGGTACGCAGAACCGCCTGGGCGCCCGGGTCGATCTCACAGAGCAGTTCGGTGTTCCAGCCGTGCTCCCTCAGACCCAACTCGAGCCCGCCGATACCGGCGAACAGGCCCACCATGCTCCCGGTTGACGTCACGGCACCCTTCCTCACGAACCAGTCACCCGAGAACGTTACTCGAGATCTGTGGCCGCTTTGACCAACGACCCGTGAGTACTTCTTAACCGCGGGCGGTTAAGAAGTACTCACGGGTGGCGCAGCCAC